>NZ_JBEYLC010000047.1:0-52183 GCF_040635885.1 Nocardiopsis sp. NPDC006832
TCCTGCGCCGCCTGCGCTGCTGCCCGCAGCGGGCCGGGGAGATCACCCGTGCTGTGCTGGTCCTTCAGCTCCGAGAAGCAAGATGAAAAAGGCTCCGTGTACGTCGCTGGGCAGCTCACGGGGGATGGCCTGGCGCGGTAGAACGCCGCTGGAGCCATGGAAATGAACACCACCGTGGACGTCCCTGGCTTGGACCGCTTGGCCGGACACCCACGAAATCCGTGACTCGACCCTGGCGGGTTCATGTTGTCCAAGATGTTCGAGGGAATTGTGGTGTGAAGTGTCGGACACCGTGCGGCTCCGCTTCGAATACCGGGCTCGGGGCACGCAGGAACCTACCCCGCGCTCCCTACCCAACAAACGGCCTTTACCGCCTCCCACTCGGAACACTCCGGGTGGGAGGTCGCGTCCCGGGACCTGTCAGGCCCCAACACCGAAAGAGCTAGAAGGATCCCTTCGAAACCGCGAGAAAGGTCGTCCACTCACGGTTCTCGAACTTCAACTGCGCATCCTCCGGGTGAACGGAGTCACGGAAGAATGATTCCCCTGAGGTCAGGTTGAGCACTTCACAGCAGGCACCGATGTCGTAGGAGTAGTGCGACTTGCGCCACCTACCGAAGAAGTCTTGGGAGTTCCCCATGTGTGTTTCGAACATGCGCCGACCCTGCCCTTGGTCTTCGTTGACTTTGGCCTTTTCCCGCACAGCGCCCGGGCGATCTCATATTATGGACTATGATGACTTGGCAGCCCGGAACGGATCACGGGCAGCAAGCGATGAAAGCAAGCACGCACTGGATCGGCGGGAAGTGATGATCGGAACGGTAGCGTAGCAACACCTGCCACGCGAGCCCCAAACCGGACATCCTTTCAGTTTGTCAAACCGTTCCCATGTGGTGACCAGACCGTTTCCTTTCGGCGGGAAATCTGGTATCGAGTGTCATTCTTCGTGCCTCTTTGATGGCATTTTCAAAGGGCCTACCTTTGACCTGACCGGCGGGGGCGGTCTCTTCCCCTCCCACCCCCGCACTTCATGTCAGCCCACCGAGAGCAACGGCTCCGGTGCGGTCCTCAGCCGACCCGCCAGGCGTTCGGACCACTGACCCTTGTCGGTGCCCAACGCGACCTCTCCCAACCGCAGGAGTTGGACGTCGCTCGTGCCGGCCGGCGCGAAGATGTGGTGGGCGTCGCGCAGGTACCGCTCGACGGGGCTGTCGGTGTACAGACCGCGGGCCGCGTGGACCTCCATGGCGTTGCGCGCGGTGTCCAGCGCGTACTCCACGTTGACGAGCTTGGCGTTGATCAGCTCGTGATCGCAGGGCAGACCCTGGTCCAGCAACGACACCGCGTGGTAGAGCGACAGCGTCGCCACCATCAACCGGGACTGCATCTGGCCCAGCTTGAGCTTGACCGCCGGGACCTCGGCCAGCGGCTTGCCGTAGCGATGCTGTCGGCGGGCATAGGCGCTGGTCTCCTCGACCAGGGCGCGGTGGATGCCCAGGGCCACCGCGGCCAGGTTGGCCCTCCCGTACAGGACGCTGGACGAGTAGGCCACCGACAGCCCATCACCCTCCGAACCCAGCATGTTGGCGGCCGGAATCCGGCAGTCCTCGAAGCGCAGTTCACCGAAGCTGAAGCCGTGCAACCCCATCGTGCCCTCGTGCCGGCCCAGGGAGAAACCGGGGCGGTCCGACTCGACCAGGAACGCCGACAGGCCCTTCGATCCGGGGCCGGTCCGGGCCACCACGCCGTGCAGGTCACCGACGTGGCTGTTGCCCACGAACACCTTCTGCCCGTTGAGCACGTACTCGTCACCGTCGCGCACCGCGCTGGTGGTCATCCCGAGGACGTGCCCGCCGGAGCCGTACTCGGTGACCGCGATCGTGGGCATGCAACGGCCCGCGGCCACCTCGGGCAGCCAGGTCGAACGCTGTGCCTCGTCGCCGAAGTGCACGATCTTGGCGACCCCCAGCTGGGAGGCCTGGACCATGGCGCCCATCGCCCCACTGACCCTGGAGAGTTCCTCGATGATGATGGTCTTGGCCAGGTGTCCGAGTCCCATCCCGCCGTAGCCTCGGTCCACGGTCGCCCCGAGCCAGCCCTGCTCGGCGATCAGCCGGGAGAGGCCCTTGTCGACGCGACGGCGTCGCTCCATCTCGGGGACCCGGGGTTCCACCTCCCGCCGTGCGAACCCGCGTACTTCCTCCCGCAGCGTCCGGTGCCGCTCAGCACCGAAGTAATGTTCCACGTCGCTCCCCTCCGCGCCAGGAACTTCCTGGTCGCACCCGGTTTCGACGCGGGCGACGCGACTTCGTTCGGGTTCTGGCCTCCTCCGGTCAGCGCGTTACCGGAACCGGCCAGGAACCCGGGCACCCTCCTCGGGCACGCGAACGGCCCGGGGCGCGCGCCCGCCCCGGGCCGTGGAGGGAGAGGTCTCTCCCGGGAAGAGGATCTAGTCCCAGTCCAGGCCGCCACCCGTCTGGTACTCGATCACTCGGGTCTCGAAGAAGTTCTTCTCCTTCTGGAGGTCCATCATCTCCGACATCCACGGGAACGGGTTCTCCGTCTCACCGAAGATGGGCTGCAGGCCGATCTGCTCGGCGCGCCGGTCGGTGATGAAGTGCATGTACTTCTCGCACAGCTCGGAGTTCAACCCCAGCACACCGCGCGGCATGGTCTCGCGGCCGTAGGAGACCTCCAGCTCGCAGGCGTCGATCAGCATCTGCCGGACCTCGGCCTGGAACTCCTCGCTCCACAGGTGCGGGTTCTCGATCTTGATCTGGTTGATCACGTCGATGCCGAAGTTCAGGTGGATCGACTCGTCGCGCAGGATGTACTGGTACTGCTCGGCGATACCGACCATCTTGTTGCGGCGGCCCAGCGACAGGATCTGCGCGAAGCCGGTGTAGAACCACATGCCCTCGAAGATCACGTAGAACGCGACCAGGTCCCGCAGGAACGCCTGGTCGGCCTCGGGCGTGCCGGTGCGGAACTCCGGGTCCTCAAGGTTCTGGGTGTACTTGAGCGCCCAGGCGTCCTTGGCCGTGATGGACGGGACCTCGCGGTACATGTTGAAGAGCTCGCCCTCGTCCAGGCCCAGGCTCTCGCAGATGTACTGGAAGGTGTGGGTGTGCACGGCCTCCTCGAAGGCCTGGCGCAGCAGGTACTGGCGGCACTCCGGGTTGGTCAGTTGGCGGTACACGGCCAGGACGATGTTGTTGGCGACCAGGGACTCCGCGGTGGCGAAGAAACCGAGGTTGCGCTTGAGCATGAGGCGCTCGTCGTCGGTCAGCCCGTCCTTGGACTTCCACAGCGCGATGTCGGCCTGCATGGCGACCTCGGTGGGCATCCAGTGGTTGTTGCACCCCGACAGGTACTTCTCCCACGCCCACGTGTACTTGAGGGGCAGCAGCTGGTTCACGTCGGCGCGGGCGTTGATCATCGCCTTGTCGTCGACGTTCACGCGCTCGGCGTCACGCTGGATCTCACCGAGACCGGTGGAGGCGGCGTTGTTCTCGGAAACCGCGGTCATGCTCGTGTTCCGTTCTCCGGTCGTACCGGGTCGTCTACGGGAGTGGAGGGGCGAGGAGGGGCCGGCGGGGGTCGCCCGCCGGCCCCGGGCGTTCCTACTGGCAGGCCTCGCACTCGGGGTCATCGATGCTGCACGCCTGGTCCTCGATGATCTCGAACTCGTCCTCGGGCTCCGTGGGCTCGGTGACCGGGGCCGGGGCCGGGCGGGGGCTCGCTGCCGGACTCGGGGTCGCGGCCGGGCTCGGGCTCGGGCTCGGGGTCGCGACGGGGCTCGGCGCGGCGGCCGGCGTCGGGGTGGCCGACACGGCGTTCAGGCGGCCGTCGGTGCCCTTCAGCGTGCTCTTCTCCACGTGGGTGGCGCTCTGCGAACGCAGGTAGTACGTGGTCTTGAGCCCGGAGCGCCAAGCGCGACGGTACAGGGTGTCCAGCTTCTTACCACTGGGCGCGGCCATGTACAGGTTCAGCGACTGGGCCTGGTCGATCCACTTCTGACGGCGCGAACCCGCGTCCACCAGCCAGGTCGGGTCGACCTCGAACGCGGTGGCGTACAGCGCCTTGAGGTCGTCCGGGACCCGGTCGATCTCACCGAGGCTGCCGTCGTGCATCTTCAGCGCGGACACCATCTCGTCGTCCCACAGGCCCCGCTCCTTGAGGTCGCGGACCAGGTAGTCGTTGACGACGGTGAAGTCACCGGACATGTTCGACTTGACGAACAGGTTCCGGTAGACCGGCTCGATCGACTGGTTCACACCGGTGATGTTGGCGATGGTCGCGGTGGGCGCGATCGCCATGACGTTGGAGTTGCGCATCCCGGTGGTCTTGACGCGCTCGCGCAGTGAGTCCCAGTCCAGGGTCTCGCCGCGGTCCATCTCCAGGGCACCGTCGCGGGAGTCGGCCAGCAGCCTCAGGGAGTCGATCGGCAGGATGCCGCGGCTCCACAGCGAACCGTCGAAGCTCTCGTAGGAGCCGCGCTCGGCGGCCAGCTCCATGGAGGCCTCGATGGCGTAGTAGCTGATCAGCTCCATGCTCTCGTCGGCGAAGTTCACCGCGCCCTCGGAGGCGAAGGGCGTGCGGATCTTGAACAGGGCGTCCTGGAAGCCCATGAGACCCAGACCCACGGGGCGGTGACGCATGTTCGCGCGACGCGCCTCGGGGATCGTGTAGAAGTTCACGTCGATGACGTTGTCGAGCATGCGCACGGCGGTGCGGACGGTACGACGCAGACGCTCGACGTCGACGCCGTCCGGGCCCACGTGCTGGGGCAGGTTCACCGAACCGAGGTTGCAGACCGCGACCTCGTCCTTGTTCGTGTTCAGCGTGATCTCGGTGCACAGGTTGGAGGAGTGCACCACGCCGTTGTGCTGCTGCGGCGAACGCAGGTTGGACGGGTCCTTGAAGGTGATCCACGGGTGGCCGGTCTCGAACAGCATGGTGAGCATGCGGCGCCACAGGTCCACGGCGGGCATCTTCTTGGAGACCTTGATACGACCGGCCTCGGCCTCGGCCTCGTACTTCTCGTAGGCCTCGACGAAGTCCTTGCCGTACTTGTCGTGCAGGTCCGGGACCTCGTCCGGCGAGAACAGGGTCCAGGTGCCCTGCTCCTCCACACGCTGCATGAACAGGTCCGGAACCCAGTTCGCGGTGTTCATGTCGTGGGTGCGGCGGCGCTCGTCACCGGTGTTCTTGCGAAGGTCGAGGAATTCCTCGATGTCGATGTGCCAGGTCTCCAGGTAGGCGCAGACCGCGCCCTTGCGCTTGCCGCCCTGGTTGACCGCGACCGCGGTGTCGTTGGCGATCTTCAGGAACGGGACGACGCCCTGGCTCTTGCCGTTGGTGCCCTTGATGTGGGAACCCAGGCCGCGGACCGGGGTCCAGTCGTTGCCCAGACCGCCCGAGTACTTGGACAGCATGGCGTTGTTGCTGATGCCGTGGAAGATGTCCTGCAGGTCGTCGCCGACCGTGGTCAGGAAGCAGGACGACAGCTGCGCGCGCACCGTGCCCGCGTTGAACAGGGTGGGCGTGGAGGCCATGAAGTCGAACGAGCTCAGCAGCTCGTAGAACTCGATCGCGCGGGCCTCACGGTCGTCCTCGTTGAGGGCCAGACCCATCGCGACGCGCATGAAGAACGCCTGCGGCAGCTCGTAGCGGACCTCGTCGCTGTGCAGGAAGTAGCGGTCGTACAGGGTCTGGATGCCGAGGAAGGTGAACTGCTCGTCGCGCTCGGGGTGCAGGGCCTTGCCCAGACGCCCCAGGTCGAACCGGGCGAGGGCGGGGTCGAGCTGCCCGAGGTCGATGCCACGACCGACGTAGGCGGCCAGGTAGCCCGCGTAGCCCTCGGCCATGTCGGCCTGGGTGGCGGTCTCGGGAGCGCCGCCGATGAAGCTCAGGGCCTCGGTGCGGAGCTTGTCCAGCAGCAGGCGAGCGGCCACGTAGGAGTAGTTCGGGTCGACCTCGACGAAGCTGCGGGCGGCCATGACGACGCCGAGCTCGACCTCGGCGTCGGCGATGCCCGGGTAGAACCCGCGACGCGCCTCGGTCAGGACCTTCTCCGCCGAAACGCCGGAGAGCCGTGCACAGGCCTCGGCCACGACATGCTCGATCCGGTCGACGGCGGCGGGACGACCGCCCTCGTTGTTCGGTCCGGGCCGAACGGATGCGGGCACGGCCTCGACGTCAAGGGTCATACAGCGGCTCCAACCTCGGTAAAAGAGTCCCGGTGGGGGTGCGGGGGCACAAGTGACAAGCGTGCGGCTCACAACGATGGATCGCCGCACCGGATGCGTGCGATCCATCGTCGGGTCGCGGCGACTCTCCCTCGAAGCCCCGACGTTGTACACACCTGGGGGTGTGTGCCGATGGCAGGTTTTCGGACTCGTGGGCGCCCTACCGAGCCGTCGCTTCCCGGGACCTTTCGGGGGTTCCCGGTGCGCGTGACGACCTTCGTTCCCACTCACCGCTGCGGGGCAGTCCCGGACTCGCACCGGGTTCCCTCTCGCGTCACCGGCCCCTTGCGAGCCCGGTGAACCACCAGCGGGACAGATACTACATCTAGGGGATGGCGGCTTGGAACACCGCAAGATGATGGCGTGTCGCTGATTTCTCAGATTCTTCGACGATCGTCGAACACGCCTCCCGGGCGTGGTATGAAAGCGCCGGAACGGGGCTGCGCGACGGTATCGGGAGGGGTCCCCGAAGGGGGCGCGTCACAGCCTAGGACGTTCCCGGGACGAACGCACCCGGCACCTCGCCCGGGTGTCCGCCACGGCACCTCTGGGCAGGGTAGGAAACCTCACTCGCGGCCGGCCGATCCCGGTCTGTCGGTGCTCGACCCGCGCCGCCGCCCCACCCCGAAACCCGCCACCACGGGACACGCGCGGGACGACCGAACCGGAGGCCGCCCGCTCCGATCGCCTACGATCTCGTCGGATCGCGCGGTCACTCCTGGTCGAGAAGGAGGTCCAGATCATCCTCCGCCAGCCCGAGGTCGGCCCTGATCCGAAATCGGATCCGCAGGAGTTCGAGGAACAGATCCCGATCGCACGGACTTTGTGGGCGCCCGGCGTGTCGTCGGGCGCCCACGGTGGCCCACCGTTCGGCGCCCTCCAGGTCGTCGTGGGCGTACAACGCCTCGGTGACGTGGATGTGGGTGGGCAATCCGACCGGTTCACCGGTCTCCAGCCGCTTGAGGTGCCCCTCGGCCTGCTGCCGCTCGTCCAGTTGCAACAGGGCGCCGGCGCTGAGGGCGTGCGCGTCGACCACGGTGGGGCCACCATCGTCTATGGCCCGCTGATAGGCGGAACAGGCGCGTTCGAACTCCTGGGCGATCTCCCACTGTTCTCCGGCGCGTACGAACAGCTCCGCCCGCGTGACCTCGCTACCGGCGTCGACGCTGTTGGCCAGGTCCAGTAGTCGGGCGGCGGTCCGGCCGTGTTCACCGGATCGGACGGCGTGGAATTCCAACCGGTCGAGTTCTGCCGTCGTCACGTGGGTCAACCGCATCGCCCCATCCCAACTCGCTCTCCCCACCCACCGATCAGGGCCTGGCACGCTCCAAGGCCTGCCAGAACCCCTGGCGCAGTCCATCTCGGACCTCGTCGCGCAGCAGGTGGTCGATCGGGAGCGAGGATCCCTGGAGCAGACGAGCCTCCAGGTCCGAGGGCATCCGGGGCCTGCGGGCGAGGACGGCCTCCACCCAAAGGACCGGCGCCTCGCGTGCGATCGACTCCGCGAAGTCGTTCCCTTCCTTGTGCGCGATGTGCACCGCATCATCAACGGTATGCGCGCCGAGCCCCGTCTGTTGGGCATATCCAGGACTGTGAGTGGATTCCTGGTAACCGCCGGGGCCGAATCGGCCGTCGTACTCGGGACCAGTAGGTCGCCGTTCCCCGAAACGGGGCGCGGCGCCACCGCTGTGCGCGGTGTCAGTTGCCGTACTGGTCCCATAGGTAGGGTTTGTGTCCGCCCCACCTCCGAACCCCTGCTCCTCGCCGTGTCCGCCACCGAACCTGGGGTCGGGGGCGGGAGGGTTTCTATGGGGTGGAGCCTGTTGCGGGTCGGGCGCGAACGAGGCCTGTGGACCGGTGCCCGCCCCGAAGGCGGGCTGTGGTCCCGTATTGGAGAAGGCCTGTTGTGGGCCCGTTCCGGCGAAGCCCTGTGGACCGCCTCCGGCCGCCTGGGCGGGTCCGGGTCTGGCCGGCAGCCCGTACCCTCCGTCCGCTCCACGCGGCGCCGGATGGGCGCCCGTGTGGGGGCCGACGTACCCGGCCTGCCCGTTCTGACCGGCGCCCGGGTAGACCCCGTTGCCGTTCACCGCCTGTCCCCCCGAGGGGAAACCGTTGGCGTCGATCGCTCCGGGAGGGGCGTTCTCGCCCGAGGGGCCGGCGAGGTGGTCGCCGCGCTGTTGGGCCAGCGAGCGACGCATCGCGCGCAACTGTTCCATGGCGCTGCCCTGTGGAACGGGCTGGCCACCGGTGCCGGCGAACATCGCTTCGAGTCCACCCGTGGAGGGCGTGGCCGGTTCGACCATGCCGTTCCGGGGCCCGGAGGCCACCGGGTGGGGGGACTGTTCGGCGGGGGCCTGGGAGCGTCCGTTGGCGAAGGGCGTGGTCGTCTTCGCCGCGTTCTCCTGGGTGGATCCACCACCGGAGAGCAGGTTGACGTGCGGGCGCAGGTGACCGGCGCCGATCTCGATCAGGTCGTCGCACTCCTGGCGCAGCGCCCGAGAGATGGTCCAGTTGCCCTCCACCGAGATGTGCACGACGGTGACGCGCACACCCAGGTCCTGGACGTCGGCGACCACGGGGGCCATGTCCTCGTCACCGCTCACCAGGACGGCGTCGCAGAGGACACCGGTGCGGGCCAAGGTGGTCAGGTCGCGTTGGACGTAGCCCTCCACGCCCTCGCGGCGGCCGGGCCGGATCTTCGCCGCTCTGAACTTGATGCCGGGGATGTCGGCGATGCCGTCCTGTTCCTGGGCCCTCCGGTCGTCGGCGACCGCCTCGTACCAGTAGCAACGCAGGAGCGGCAGGCCGGTGCGATCCCGTGCGACCTCGTTGAGGAACTGGACGAGACCGGAGTAGTCCCAGGCGACGGAGTCCCGGTTCCGGGTTCCGTGCACGGCCATCGCGCCGTCGGCGAGAAGGTATCCCGCGTCGACGAACAACGCGCAACGGTCCACGTGACACCGCCCCCTTCCCTGTCGATCTCTGGGGCCATATCCATGACCGGGGCACAGCCTAGCCAAGTCTGTCTGATTTTGCGTGCCGCCTTTGAATACTCCCCGTCAATACATTGCTACACACAGGAGGCCTTCCCGGTCGGCGCGGGCCCTTCGGTCGCCCTGTGCACACGATGAACTCCGCACCGATGTTCGACTCAGGTGCGCATCGGGGCCGTGAGCACGATCGCGCCCATCAACAAGGCGTCCTGTCCGGAGGAGATTCGGATTTCCGATTCGCGTCCGAGCCGCGCGTCGAATCGGACCACATCCGTCCCGAACGTCATCGGGTCGCCATCCGAGCCTCGCGCGGAGCTCACGAAGACGTTGCCGGCGTCACCGCCGCCTTCGCGTGGATCGAGCGGGACGCCGTCCAAGAGCACACGGTCCCCGCCCAGATCGGCGTCACCCTCCCAGGCCACCACGTCGAACGTGGCCGGGACCGACGCCGGCAGCAGTCCCGAAACCGGGAACCGCGCGCCGACCTCGTCCTGGAAGACCGCCGAGGTCTCGTCCAGAACCATGGCCTGCCGGTGCCCCTCCACCGAGGGGTCCTCCAGGATCACCACCAGGCTCCACCCCGCGTACGCCCCCCGACCTTCGGTCGCGGGAACGTCACCGACCCACCACTGGCCACCGCCGGCTGAACGCACCAGCTCGGTGACCTCGGCGAACGCCTGGTAGGCGGGGTAGGCCGGCAGCTCGGCGGAACGAACGTCGGCGGCCGTGACCGTCGTGTAGGAGGCCATGCCCGGCCCCTTGATCCGAGCGGTCGGAGCGCTCGGGTCGCCCGCCGCGGAGAAGTACAGTCCGGCCCAGCGCACGGATCCGCCCGCGGGGAGTTCCCAGGTCGCGGCGCTGGACGAAGTCGTCGTGGGGTCCCGGTCGTCGTCCAGGGGCCCCATCACCCAGTTGTCGTTGTCGAGACGCTCACCGGAGCGGTCGCGGGCCTGCGCGCACTCGCCCGGCTCCTCGTCCTCCTCCGGTTCCTCTTCATAACCGTCCTCTGGCGCCTCGGGTCCTTCGGTCTCCTCCGGGGTCTCGGGGGCCTCGGGCGCCTCGGGGGTCTCGGTACCGGATTCCCCGCCGTCCGACCCTTCGTTTCCGGGAAGCCCGGGGACCCCCGGAAGATCGTGATCGAATTCCTGTTCTTCGCCGCCGATCTCCCCTCCCTCCCCGAGGAGATCATCGAGCGCACCCTCCCCCTCCGTCCCAGGGGTCCCGGTGTCCGCGGGAGGGCGACGAAGATCGGCGTCGTCCGCACCCGGCTCGGAGTCGGGGTCGACATCGGTCTCCGCGTCGGGTGACCGCTCGGGCGGGGCCAGGGGGTTGTCGTCCCCGCTCCCCGGCACCCGCGGACGCTCCCACCACGGCCAGGGCCACGGGTTCTTCGGGTTCTCCGGCTGCTCGGGTTCGATGCAGGTCATCAGGGTGTTGCCCACGCTCTCGGAGCGCACCTGACCGGCCGTGGCGTATCTGGCCGGGATTCCCTCCGAGGACACGCCACGCTCACCGGTCGCGGTGTAGCGCACCTCTCCGGAGGAGACCGCCACGTCGGCGGGAACGTCCACGTCGGCGTCGGGCGCCACTCGGACATCCAGGAAGTGGGTGCTGCTCTCACCGGCGGCCATGTCCGACCGCACGCATTCACCACCGCCGCCACCGGCGGAACAGCCCCAGTCACCGTGACCGACCGACAACGGGATCGCTCTGCCCGCACCACCCGAGGAGACCATCTCCACACCGGGGGGCAGGGTGATCTCGGCGACCACGTCCTCGGTGGTGTCCGCGCCGGTGTTGAGCACGTCCAGGACCATGATCCCGTCGCCACCGGGCACGAGGGAGCCGACGGGGTCGATGCCCACGGCGAACTCCGGCCACTCCGCGGGTGCCTCGGGTACCTCGGGCTCTTCGGGTGCCGGTTCGGGTTCCGGTTCGGGCTCTGGTTCCGGTTCCGGTTCGGGGACGGGTTCCGGCTCACTCGGAGGCGGGGGCGGATCGGGCGACTCGGCCGCGGGTACGTCCGCGGGGGGCACCGGCGCGGGAACGGGCTCCTCCGGCGCAGGCGGATCGGCGGGCGGTGTGTCCGGGTCATCCGAGTCCGCGGCCGGGGGCGGTGGGTCCTCCGCGGGGGCGTCGATCGGCGGAGCCGCCGCCGTCGGGGGGTCCTCCTCGATCGGGGCGTCCGCGCCCACCATCGCCAGGGCGACGGACACCGCCACGCAGGCCGCCGCGGCGGCGCCCGCCGTGGCCTGCTGCCGACGCTTGGACATCCGGTTCCACCAGGCGCCGGAAACGGCCGCACCGGGAACGGACGCCAGGTAACCCGTGGCGCCGAAGCCGACGACCAGGGGAAGCACGATCCCGCGCAGCCCGACGTTGACGTCCATCAGCTCCGCGTACACCTCGCGGCAGTCGGAGCAGTCGTCCAGGTGCCGGTCCACCTTGCCGGTGTCCCGCTTGGCCAGGCCACCACGCACGTAGGCGCCCAAGAGACCGATCGTGGGACGGCACGTCTCCGCGGTCCCGCTACCCGCAAGGTGCATCTGCAGGTAGGCCTGCCGCAGCCCTTCCCTCGCGCGGTAGGCCAGGGCGGCCACCCCATTGGGGTTCATTCCCAGGATGGTCGCCGCCTCCGCGGGCTTGACCCCCTCGATCTCGGTGTGCCACAGGACCGACTGCCAGCGTTCGGGCAGGGAGAGGAAGGCCCGGGCGATCAGGGATCGCTCCAGCCCTTCGAGGGCGGGGTCGACGAAGGGCTCACCCGAGTCGTAGCTCTCCATGTCGTCGGTGACGACCTGGCGTTTCTCGCCTCGGCCCCGGTCGTAGGCGGCGTTGCGGACCGCGGTGAGCAGGTAGGGCCGGAAGGCGTCGCTGGGACCACCCCCGCGTTGGAGGACACTGAGCACCTTGGTGAACGCCTCGGCCACGGCGTCCTCGACCTCGGCCTCACCGCGCAGAAGTTGGCGGGCCAGCCCACGCGCGGCGGTCGCGTGGCGTTCGTACAGGGCCCCGAAGGCGGCGTTGTCGCCACCCTTGACCTGCTCGATGATCTGAGCGTCACCGAGCAATGTCTCTGTGTACTCCCCTTCGGCGTCGGTCACCCCGCGCCCTTTCACTCGTAGTCCAGCCCCACCGCTGACCGGAACCGGACGTGGGGGCGTGGGTTCGGCGTCCGAAAACACGTTCTCGAAAAATATCCCCTATCCGCGTCATGAACGCCACCGATCTCCGTGATTAGGGGTGAGGCGGACGGAGGGAGCCCACCGCGGGGGCGCGGGCCCACCTCCGTCCACCTGGGAAAACGACGACCAGGAGCTGAACCATGGGCGAGATCGAAGTAGGAGCCGGAGCGGGGGGCCGCAACGTTCACCGCGCTCGGGAACTACGTACGCCGTGGAGGCACCGCTCACAGGCAGCGGGTTGGTCCCGGTCCGAGGACTGGTGGACCCCGGCCGTGGACGTCCTCTGTGAGGCCTACGCGCACGGTGGCGAACTCACCGAACCCTGCGCGAGGCTCGGCGAGGCCCGCGCCCGTGTGGGTGTGGGGATCGGGCGCGCCCTGACGGACCTGGACGCGTTCACCCGCTCGATCGGGCTGGACCGATCACCGTTCGCCATGGTCCGAGCCCTGGCCGAGGGCTGGGAGCGAGGTGGTCGCGACCGGGACCACTGCCAGGATCCGCTGACCGGACTGGCCGATCGTGGCTACCTGCGAACCAGGGTGGGCGAGCTCTACCGGGGCATCGACGACGGCGTGCCCGCCGCCTTCGACCACCGTCTGGTGGTCATGGCGCTGGACCCCTCACTCGACCCTTGGCGGCGGACGGCGCGGCTCATCGTGCTCGGTCACGAACTGCGCCGCTTCTTCACCCGTGGCGAGTCGTTGTGCCTGGTGAACCGCTCACGGATCGCGGTGCTGACCCAGGACGGACCCAACCTCGCGGAGGAACTGGACCTCCTGCGCGAACAGACCGGTTGGGAGCACGGGGCGGCCGTGTGGTCGGTCCCGTTGCCCGGCACCCACGCCGAGGCCTTGTCCCTGCTCGACGCCCTGGACGGCGGGGGTGCTCGATCCGACCGATGACCCACTGACGCCGTTCCGGTGGACCAGGCCCTCCTTGAGGGGAGAGGAGCCCCCACCGGACGGCAACGCCGACCGCCGCGCGACGCCGAGGGGACGCGCGCAGAGCGGTCGGCCCCCGCCCGACGACCACCCCGGGCCCTCTGGCCCCGAGAGAGGGCGGCCCAAGGGAACGTCGGACGGGAGGGCGCGTTGACGAACGCGCCGGGGCGCGCTCACACAGGGGAGGTGGGCGCGCCCCTCTCCTTCGCGCAGGGGCGTGGCCGCCCGGTTCGGCCCGTCACCCGACCTTGATCCGGCCAAGGCTCACCCGGAACAGCGCTCTACCGAACAGGGACGCGGGGACCGCCCGCACGTTCACGATGCGTTCCTCGAAACCGCCCGGCATCGGCGGGGTCCGGTCCACGATGTCGGCCCACGCCTCGATGCCCTTGGCGGACGGCACCGGATCGAAGGTGCTCGACGCGAACGGTTCCGAGTCGACACCCGACGATTCGGCCTCGTCCTTGGGCCGGGTCCGCTGTTCGGGCCGTTCCGGGGCCGCCGGTTGCACGGGGGCCGCCGGCCAGAGCGGTTCCTCGGGCCGGAGGGTTCCCTCGGTCCGAATCGGCTCTTCGGGCGGAACCGACTCCACCGGACGAGCGGACGTGTCCTCCACCCGGGCCTCGGGGCGCGGGGCCGACGGCGGTTCCGGGACGGGGGCGGGGTCCGGTTCACGAAGGGGGTCGGGTGCGATCGGCCCTGGCTCCGCTTGGACCCGGGGGTCGGTTCGCGGGGCCTCCCACGGCACGGGTTCCCGAGGTCCTGTGTCCTGCCGGGGCGTGACCGAAGGGGGCGCCGAGTCCTTCGGAGGGGGGTTCCAGGGCTCGCTCGGCGGGGGCGTCGGTTCGGGTCGGGGCCCCTCCCACGGATACGGGTTCGGCGGCGGTACCCGACGTGGCGCTTCCGGCCGAGGAGTCGGCGCCTCCCGAGGACGTTCCGGGGCGGGCGGAGCGGGCGGAGCGGACATGCCCGACGTACCCGAGAGGAAGGCCTCGGCGATCGAGTCGTTCGCCCGTGTGCGCGGCGGCCCGGACGGGGCCCGCGAACCGGGAGGAGGTGGCGCCTGACCCGACGGTGGCGTTCGCGCGGTGTGCGGTCCGGCCCAGGGGTACTGAGGTCCGGAAGAGCCCGGGGGGACCTGAGGTCCGGACGGAGCGGTGTATCGCCTCGGCGGCGCGCCGTCGCCCTGGTACCGCGGTGGCACGTCGCCGGCCGGAGGTGACCCCGGCCTTTGGTGGCCGAAAGCCCCCTGAGGGTTCTGGGGGCCTTGGGGCCCCGGAGGACGGACGGGCCCATGGGTCGGCCGGAAGCCTTGGGGAACCTGAGGACCGGAAGGGTTGTGGGGGACCTGGGGCCCGGAAGGGTTCTGGAGAGCCTGGGGAGCCTGGGGATTCTGGGGCCCCTGAGGACCGGAAGGGTTCTGGGGAGCCTGGTATGCCTGATGCCGGGGAGGTCCCTGGAGGTTGTGGGGAGCTTGAGGACCGGAAGGCCCCGAAGGAGTCGGCGAACCCTGGGATGCCTGGCTTCCCTGGAGACTCTGGGATCCCTGGGGGTTGTGGGGAACCTGAGGACTATGGGGGCTATGGGGGCTATGGGATATCTGGGTTCCCTGGGGACTCTGGGGGTTCTGGGTTCCCTGAGGACCGGAAGGCCCCGAAGGAGCCGGCGGACCCTGGGATCCCTGGCTTCCCTGGAGGTTCTGGGGTCCCTGAGGACCGTTGAACGGGTATCGAGGATCCGGTCGTCCCTCGGGAGACGACGTGTCCGGATCCCCGGGGTGCCGCTCCGCGCCCGGGTGGGCCCGTCGAACCGGGGCCGGCCCCCGGGAAGAGGCGTCCGTTCGAGGGGACGACCCGTCCCTCGGTTCCGACGAGTCCTCCGCGTCGCGCCGGCTCATGCCCACTCACCTCTCCCTTCCATTGCCGCGTACCGGGGTCGTACCGTCGCCACGGCCTTGGTCATGGCCTCCGCCGCCATGTGGATCGCCGTTCGATGGGTGGCCTCCGAGACCCGGCGCATCTGCACGGCGAGCCCTTGGGCGAGGTGCCGGTCGTAGCGCAGGCGCACGGCCTCCGCCCCACTCTCGGCGATGATGCGGGTGATCCGCGTGGCGTCGAACCCCGGGTCTTCGTCCCTCTCCTGGTCGAAGACCACGATCACGCTGTTCTCCACCTCGTGTCGTCGGCCCTCACGGAGCAGGTGGTCGAGTCTGCGACCCACGATCCGAGCCGAATCCCGAGTCGCCCGCACCACACGGACACGAGAGTGGGCGGTCTCGGCGACCGCCTTCACGAACGCCCCTCCCGAACCACCGGTCACCAGCGTCACGCCGAAGAACCGGAAGAGCGGAAGCAGGCCCGCCGCGTAGGCGTCCTCGTTGTTCTGGGCCGCCTGGACCGTCCACAGGCCGGGCCCCACCTCACCGAGGCTCTCCTTGGCCTGCTCGAAACTCGCGGTCCGCACCCCCTCGCCCAAGGCATGCGCGGCGTGGGTGTCCAACCGGGTACCGAGTGGCGGAAGCCGATCGGTGGCGTCCACCGTCAGGACCCGATCCCGACGGTGGTGGGCCAGGACCCGGGCGATCAGAGCGGTCACGACCGCGGTGTCCGCACCGGTGCCGAAGTCGTCCACGAGGATCCGACGACCCGTGGCCGTGGAACGCTGCAGGCGCCCGCGCATCTCGATGGCGTCGGCGATCTCCGACGTCGGCAGAAAGGGGGTCACGACCGCTCGGCCCAACCTGCGCGGCCAGGGGTCCCCGTGCACCGCCTTGGTGGTGCCCATCGTCATCCTCCCCTTCAGAAGGTCGCGAGCAGTCGCTCGAAGGTCCCGAACGCCCCGACCGCCAACGGCACCATGACGATCACGGCGACGACCTCGAATCGGCCGGTCACACCACGCAGACGCGCGCGCACGTGCTCGGGCTGCTCGGTGGCCAGGACCACCATCGGGATGGCCGCCACCGCGACGGCCACGGCCAGGGCCGGCCAGACCGCCCACGACTCACCGGCGGCCCACTCCACGAGGAAGGCGAGCAGCACCACGAGGCTCGCGGCGATGAGCGCCGCCTTCTGCGCGATGAGCGGGAACAGCCGGGAGCGGCTCGCCACCACGATCGCGAGCACCACGCACAGCCCGGACGTCCAGGGGGTGAGGTTCGTGACGAGCCCGAGGCCCGCGACGGCCACGGCGATGGCCACCGCCACGGTGGCGATGACCAGACTGCGATGCGCCCTGGCCACCGAGGTGAGGACGTCGTCCCTGGCCACCGATTCGCCGGAGCTTCGGCGGTCGTCCAGGACCGTCAGCCCCGAGATCATGAGGGCGACCCTCAGGAGCAGGCTCAGCCCGAGCACACAGACCACGGTCAGCAGCACCGCGACCAGATCGGTCGACAGGCCCAGGACGCGGGACAGGGTCCACACCGAGGCCAGGGCCAGACCGACACCGCCGCCGGCCAACCCGCCCCGGCCCAGGCCGGAGGTGAGGCCCAGCAACAGCACGAGCCCGGAGAGCAGGGCGGCGGTCCCTCCCCACAGGGCCCAGTTCGGCCAGTCGAAGTGGTCGCCGGCCCGCCATAGTCCGAAGCCCCCGACCACGGTGCCGGCGATCGACAGCGCGGTACCCAGCGGTTCCCGCCAGGTCGGTCCGATCGCGGCGCCGGCCGTCACCAGTACCAGCGCGATCGCGGCGATCGCCACGAGGCCCGTTCCTCCCGGCAGGTGTCCATGGACGAGCCAGGCCGTGCCCAAGGCGAGTGCGGCCAGCGAGACGGTCGCGCTCCAACGGGCCGCTTCGGGGGTCCACCTACCGGTGTGGTCGTCCAGGGCCTTCGACACCGCCTCGGGCACTTCGTGCACCACGGGGGCGGGTACGGGAGCCTCGTCCTGGACCAACCAGAGCACGGACCCGTCCTCGATCCGGCGTTCCTCCAGGGTGTTCTCACCCGCCAGGACCGCGCCGGACGCGGTCACCAGGTGGCGCAGCCTGGCCGGGTTCTGGGGCTCGTCCCCGAGTAGTTCCAGGACCTCCGGCATGAGGACACCGACGGGCTCACTCGCCGGGAGTACCGCGTCGACCCGGCGCTCCTCACCGACGATCGTCACGCGGCTCCAAGCGGTCATGACCTTCCATTCTGCTGGGCGGGCGGCGCGGTGCGCCACGGTCTTGGTGACGCGTCACGCGCGTCGACCGGCTTCGTCATCGGGGAACTTCGTCATCGGGGAACACTGTCGACCGCCACACGCTCGACGTATCCCTGGCCGATCAGCCAGCGCAGGGTCGGCGCCGGTGGCACCTCGGAGAACCCTGCCGTGTCGAGCGTGAAACGGATACCTCCACCGGGGGCGCCGTCCTCCGCCGGGGCGGTGGTGGCCGTCACCCGGAACGGGTGGACGACCCGGTAACGGTGATAGAGGTCCTGATCACCGGAGTCCGTCCGAACATAGTCGGGCAGACCACGTTCGGCGTAGGGGGTCCCGTCGGGGAAGAGGTGGCGCCCACTCTCCGGACCAAAGGAGTCGAGGATGTCCCCCGGGTCGAGCGTGTGCAGGTAGGACTCGGCGCTGCGCTGGTCCAAACCGTCCCGGACCTCCTGCACCAGCTCCGCCGTGTTCTCCACGGCGGCGGCCTCGTCGGTGGCGCTGAGCGTCGCCGGATCACCCTCGGTGGTCGCCAGTTCCTGGAAGAGCCAGCGAGCGGTCTCGTCCTCGTCGGCGAACTGGTAGCCGGGACGCCCCTGGTCGAGGTCCATGACGACCACGGACAGCGCGCCGAACTCGTCGTCCTCGGTGATGAGGTAGTAGCTACCGACCGTGCCGGGCTCTGGCCGAGGCTCGCCGGGCAGGACGTAGAGGTCCTCCGGAACCTGGGCCTGATCCAGTTGCTCCTTGAGCATGGCCAGGTCGACCCGCGCTCCCACCCATTCGCCGGGGATCGCCGGGATGGCGTTCTCCACCGGCCCGGACTCGGCCTGTTCACGTTCCAGGCGCTGGTTGCCGAGGGTGTTGCTGACGAAGGACCAACCGACCGTCCCGGCGCACGCGACCGCGGCCAGGCAGGCGCTGATCACGATCTTGCCGATCCCTTCGTCCAAGCGGCGTTTGGTCCGCTGTCCACCGAACAACACCGCCTCGCGCAGGCGTTGCCGACGGACCGCGACCGATTCGAGCAACTGGTTGTCGTAGTCGCGGCCCATCGGTGCTCCCCTTCGGTGACTTCGTTCCCCTACCGGAACGGGGTCAGATGCTCTCTGCGGCGGCCCGAGCCCTGGTCAGGGCGGTGTCGGCGATTCCATCGTTCTCTTCCATCACGGAGCGGATGATGGCGATGATCTCCCTGGCCTCATGAGCCGCCAGGGCCCAACGCTGGTCCTTCTCCAGGTAGGTGACGTCCGCACCCTCGATCACGGTTTCCGACATGACGGAGTTGACATCGATCTCGTGGTCATCGATGAGTGTCTCCAACTCGCCGGTGATGCTCGTGATCGTTTCCTGGACGTCGGCCGAGGCGTTCTTGCTGTATTTCGTGTAGTCGCTCATCTACGCACTATCCCCAAGGAATGATCTAGGCCCGCAGCTTACCGGCATCGAAATTCGCGGCGTTCATCTGGGATTGAGTCGAGTCCGCCATATCCTGGTCACCCTGGAGTACGGCGTTCATCATTTCCCGCTGACCTTCGTTCAGGTTGTTCAGATCGCCGCCCACCAGGATGGACACCGTCTCCGCCCGACGGTGGAGCTCGTCGAGTGAATTCCTGCCGCTACCCTCGAACTTGTCCTTCAGCGGATCAACCGCGTTCACGAGTCTGTTGACCAGGGTGCTGAGCTGCTCACCCGATTCACCGGTATTGCTGGTCATCTTGGCAAAAGATGCCTGATGGAAATCGAGTTCCTTGTCCGCCATTTTCCACCTGCCTTGTCACGAGGATTGGCTTCGGCCGATCCCGACTTCCAGGGGATGCGCCGAACAGACCTACGGTTCCCATACTCCATCACGGCGCCCCGACAGTGCCGCCCGCGCTTCCAGCCCCTCCGAGCACACCGATCACTTCGCTGACCTGCCCGAACACACGGCGCGTCCGATTCACCACCCGAGTCGAAATGTTCGACGAACCCGAGAATAGTGAGGAAGATCACCATAGGGCACTCGAATGCCCCTTGCCCCTTCAAGCCCCGACACCCGTGCGGGCACACGAAAAAACGCCGGAATCCCTGCTTCGATAGGGTTTTGTCGCTCCTGCCCGATCTCATGACTTCTCCCAGAGTCGAGAGGAACGCCGATGGCCCTCCGTGTCGTACACCGACCGACACGCACCACCCACCCGGCTCCCGCCGAGGAGCCCCGGGAGGTGGAGGCTCCTCCGACCCTCCCCGACGGCAAGTCCCAGGGCAATCCGCTCATGGCCATCCTTCCGATGGTGGGCATGATGGCCTCCCTGACGATCATGATGGTCATGCGCAACCCGGCCTTCATGGCCCTGGGCGCGGTCGTCCTGTGCGTGGCCCTCCTCGGTGCGCTGCTCATGCTGTTCTCCAGGCGCGGCCAGGTCGGCAGGCAAAGGCGCAACCAGCGCGAGCTCTACCTCCAGTACCTGGAGGAACTACGGGAGAGACTGAGCACCTGGGAACAGCAGACACGGGCACACGCGCGTCTGCTCGACCCACCCCCGGAGGCCCTCTACGACGTCCTTCGCGACCCCAAGCGACTCTGGGAGCGTCGCCGGCGCCACAACGACTTCCTGAAGGTACGGGTCGGCACCGGTGTTGCCTCCGGTCGCCCCCTCGACCTGGCCGAGCAGGGCACCGCCCTGGCGCCCACCGACCCGTTCATGCAGTCCGAGGCCCAGGGCGTCATCCAACGCTTCGAGACCATCCCGGACATGCCGTTCACCCTGCCGTTGGACATGACGGGCAACGTCAGCGTCGTGGGCGAACGCGAGGACATCATGCGCATGGTCCGGGCCATGGTCGCCCAGTTCGCCGTGTTCCACGCCCCCGAGGACGCCGGGCTGGCCGTCTCCTACCCCGAGGAGCACGCCGACGACTGGTCCTGGCTGCTGTGGCTCCCCCAGGTCCTCGACCCCCAGCGACGCGAACAGGGCGTCGCCACCCGCCTCATCGCCCCCTCCCCCCGCGACCTCGGCACCCTGCTCGCCGACGAACTGCGATCGCGGAGCGACTTCGCCTCCGAGGTGCGACGCGGTATGGGGCGTCGCGAGGCCTACCAGCTGCTGCGCCGCCTCCTCGTCATCCACGACACCCACGGCGAGGTGGCCACCGAACTCGTCCGCCCCGACCACACCGTCGACCCCACCTCGCTCGGCGTCACCGTGCTGCACCTGGTCTCCCGGCAGATCGACGAGCCCGGCGACGTGAACATGCGCGTCACCGTCACCGGCGACCAGGTCAGGGTCGAGGACCTGCGTCCCACCGACCCGGTCCTGCGGACCGGTGTCCTCGACGACGTCTCCCCCGCCACCCTGACCGGGCTGGCCCGCATGCTCTCCCCGCTACGGCTGTCCGCCGAATCGCTCGAAGAGACGGCGCAGGAGGGTGGACGCGTCGACTTCACCGCCATGTTGGGTGTGCGCGACCCCGGTGACATGGACGTCCAGCGCCTGTGGGCCCCACGCAGCGAACGCGCGTTCCTGCGCGTTCCGATCGGGGTGGACGAGATGGGCCAGGCGCTCGTCCTGGACCTGAAGGAGTCCGCCCAACTGGGCATGGGTCCGCACGGACTGTGCGTGGGCGCCACCGGCTCGGGCAAGAGCGAGATGCTGCGGACCCTGGTGCTGGCCCTGGCCGCGTCCCACCCGCCAGAGCGGGTCAGCATGGTGCTGGTCGACTACAAGGGCGGCGCCACCTTCGCCCCCTTCGAGGAACTGCCGCACGTCTCCGGGATGATCACCAACCTGGAGGACGACGCCGCCCTCATCGAACGCGTCCACGCCAGCCTCTCCGGCGAGGTACAGCGCCGCCAGCAGATGTTGCGCGACGCGGGCAACGTGCCCAACATCGGGGACTACACGCACAAGCGCGAGAAGGACCCCTCGCTCGACCCGATGCCGCACCTGCTGGTGATCATCGACGAGTTCGGTGAGCTCCTCACCGCCCGCCCCGACTTCATCGAACTGTTCCTGTCCATCGGCCGCATCGGTCGCAGCATCGGTGTGCACCTGCTTCTGTCCAGCCAGCGCATCGAGGGCGGAAAGCTCCGCGGCCTGGACACCTACCTGTCGTACCGCCTGGGCCTGCGCACCTTCTCCGAGGAGGAGAGCCGTACGGTCCTGAACACCCCGGACGCCTTCCACCTGCCCGCCCTGCCCGGATTCGGCTACCTGAAGGTCGACACCACCGTCTACCAGCGCTTCAAGGCCGGCTACGTGTCCGGCGCCTACCGCGGACCGGTCATCGAGGAGGAGCCCGAGGACGAGAACGTCACCCCCTCGCCCCGGCTCTACACCGCCTACAACCCCTCCCCCGAAGAGGTCGCCGAGACGGCGTCCCCCGACGAGGAGGCCGCGATGCCCACCCGCACGACCGATCCGACCCTGTTGGACGTGATGGTGGGACAGCTCGGCCAGCACGGCGAACCCACCCGGGCGATCTGGCTGCCCCCGCTGCCCAAGGCCACCACCATCGACGCGATCTGCGGTGCTCCCGAGGAGACCGAACACGGGCTGCGGATCCCCGGTGAGCGTCCCACCCTGAATGTGCCGATCGGGCTCCTGGACGACGCCACCAAGCAGTGGCAGGGCGAGTGGCTCCTCGACCTGACCGCTTCGGGTGGTCACGTCGCCGTCATCGGTGGACCGCAGAGCGGGAAGACGACCCTCCTGCGCACCCTGGTCCTTTCATTGGCGCTCACCCACACCCCCGACCAGGTGTCCGTGTACTGCCTGGACCTGCTCGGCGGCGGCCTCCAGTCCCTCTCCGGACTGCCGCACGTGGGCGGCGTCGCCGTACGCACCGACGCCGAACGGGTCCGACGAACCATCGAGGAGGTGCGGGGGATGCTCGAACACCGGGAGGAGGTGTTCCGGGAGCGCGGCATCGACTCGATGGAGCAGCTGCGCGCCATGCACGCCCGCGGTGAGGTTCCAGAATTGGCCACCGCCGACATCGTCCTTTGCGTGGACGGCTTCGGTGCCCTGCGCCGCGACTTCGAGGAGGTCGAGGGAATCGTCACCGAGCTGCTACAGCGCGGTGGCGGGTACGGCGTCCACATCGTCTCGGCGATGCTCCGGTGGAACGACGTACGAATGAACGCGCAGTCGAACTTCGGTCAGAAGGTGGAGCTTCGGCTCAACAACCCGACCGACTCGGCCATCGCCCGCAAACTCGCCGAGACCATCGGCGAGGGTGACAACGGCCGTGCCCTGACCACCATGAAACTGTTCGCGCAGACCGCGCTGCCCCGATTCGACGGCGCCCCTTCCACCGAGAACCTGGGCGAGGTGGTGGAGCACGCCGTACGCGCGATCGACCGTGCCTGGATCGGCGCCCGCGCCCCCGAGGTCCGCGTGCTACCGCACCGTCTCTCGGTACACGCCCTGCCGGACAAGGAGGCCGAACCCAAGGCCCTGCCGATCGGCCTGGACGAACGCGCCATGGCTCCGGTGCGACTGGACCTGTTCGAACGGGACCAGAACCTGCTGGTCATCGGTGACAGCGAGTGCGGCAAGACCAACCTGCTGCGGATGATCGCCGAAGGGCTCGTGGAGCGCTACACGCCCAAGGAGGTCGTGTTCGCGATCATGGACCCCCGACGCAACCTGCGCGACGTCGTCCCCCCGGAGTACGTCGGCGGGTACGCGACCAACCCCCGCGTGTGCGGTGGCCTGGCGACCGGTGTGGCCAAGGAGATGGAGAACCGGATCCCCCAGGACGGGGAGGGCCAGGAGGTCGAACCGGGCGCCTTCGACGGCCCTCGTGTGGTCGTGCTCGCCGACGACTACGACGTGCTGACCACCGCGGGCCAAAAGCCGTTGAGCCCGTTCGCCCCGTACGTGTCGAACGGACGCGACATCGGTCTGCACTTCGTGATCGCCCGCCGCGCCGCGGGCGCGAGTCGCGGCATGTACGACTCACTGCTCCAAGCGGTCCGGGAGGTGGGCAGCAGCACGCTGCTGATGTCGGGCGACCGCGGTGAGGGACAGATCTTCCCGCGCGTGTACGCCTCGCCCCTGCCCCCGGGTCGGGGCAGGTGGATGCCCCGTGGCGGCGCCACCCGCCTCATCCAGACCGCCCTCCTCGACCAGGACCACCCCAACGAACACACATGAGCACGAACCGATCACCGTCCGAGAGCATCCTCCTGAAAAGGATGCGGGAGGCCATTTCGCCATAAGGAGGAAACGTGTCCGAGTGGAGCATCCAGACCGACACCGTGAGATCCGTCCTCACCACCGTGTTGGGACACCTCGGCGACGGTGAGGCCACGGAAGGCCTGTCGGGGAACATCCTCGACATGGACACGGCCATCCAGGGCGCCGCGACCGAATGCTCCGACAGCATGCCGGTGAGCTCGGCCATCGGCATGTTCATGGAGCACTTCTCCCCCATCTGCGGACAGATGGTGCGACGTACGTCGAGCGCTCTCTCCGGCTGCGCCGAGGCCACCGAGTACTACGTCAACGGAGACTACGAAATGGCCGCGGAGGCCCAATCCGCGCACCTGGACACCCCCATCACCGAGGACGACCTTCCCCCCAACCTCTGATCCCAGGAATCCCCCCTTGCCCCTCAACGACCCCTTCTTCAATGACCTGGAGGCGAGCGCCTGCTACGGCGACGGCGCCATCGAGCCCTCCCAGATCCTGATCCCGCAGATCGACGCCGACGCGCTGGACGAGTACGCCAGGGACCTTCGCCGCGCCGGAAAGAACATCGGTACGGACGGAAACGACATCGTCGCCGACTGGGGCGGACTCGGTGACGCGTACGTGGCACCCGAATCCGAGACCATGCTCTCCGCCGTCGACAGGGTCGCCACCGACGGCGACACCGTGGAGACCGGTACCGGCGGCCTGGCCGCCGCGCTGATCGACTTCGCCAACGAGGTCCGCACGTTCAAGAGCAAACTCCATGGTCTGCGCGGCGACGCCACGGCCATGCGCACCCGGATCAACGAGGACGAGGACTGGCGGGACGACGAGGACCTCGTCCAGGAGCACAACGACCTCGTCGACGAGGTCGCCAGAACCCGTCAGGAATGGGAGGAGGCGGAGATCGCGTGCGCCAACGAGATCACCGCCCTCTTCGACGGGCCCACCTTCACCCGGTACGACGAGATGGAGGGGGACGGCTACAGCGGCAACGAGATCCCCTACGGCTTCAGTGAGATTCCCGAAGGCATGGAGATGCCCTGGGGGACCGCACAGAACGTGTCCAGGGGTTTCGTCGTGGACGCCTGGGACGGCGTGGCCGACATCGTCGTGGGTGCGGCTCAGGACGTCGGTGGCGTCACCGGAGCCTGGCATGACGGCAAGTGGGGAATGCCGATCTTCGGAGAGCAGGGGCGCTCGAACTTCACCGGCTACATGGAGGAGAACCTCGAAGGGCTCTCACTCCTGACCGGCTTCTACGACCCCACCAAGCCAGAGGGCGAGCAATGGGGCGTGGACAGCTTCGGCGAGTGGACGGACAACTTCCTTCCCGCCATCCGCGAGGTCGGGCAGGGCATCGTCCCCACCGACGAGTGGGATGAACGCAAGGGTTACGTGGTCTCCCAGACCGTGGTCAACGTCGGGCTCATCGTCGGCGGCGTCGTCCTCTCCGCGACCGGTGTCGGTGCCCCCGTGGGTGTCCCCATGCTCCTGGCGGGTCTGCGGACCGGTCTGCGGGCCACCAACAACGTCGGCACGATGGACATCCCCCGGTTCCACGATGACGCCGACTTCCACCTCCCCGGGGTCCCCCACCTGAACCTGTCCAGAGGCGGAGGCGGTGGAGGTGGTGGTTTCTGGAGCAGTCTCCCCGGTGGGGCGTGGTTGGCCGACCTCGTCAGGACACGCGACGCCTTGGACGGCATCGGTGACGGCGGTTCCACCACGCCGAACACCTCCGCCGACCGGTCACCCTCCCCAACGAGGCCGCAGGACGACACCGACGGTGCGTCGTCCGACCGGTCCCGGTCCGAGGACGAGGAGATCGACTCGGGGGTATCTGCCTCCGAGGTCGAGACCGGCCTGCGTGATCTGGAGGACTACGTCCGCCGTCACGCGGAGGATCCCGACATGTTGTTGGAGGAGATCAACCGCCGTCAGGGCAACGAGATCGTCGACGCGCATCGAACGCCCGAACTGGTGGGAACCGGCAATGGTCCGTCCATGTCGAGCAACTCCACCTTCACCAACAGCGCCGGTGGCAGTAGTGGTGGCAGCGGTGGCGGCGGGGGCGGCGGTGGCGGCGGTGGCGGCGGTGGCGGCGGTGGCGGTGGCGGCATCGATACCCCCACCACCGGCCGAGGCGGCACCACGGAGAGTTCCTCGGATGGCGGCAACAGTGGTGGCGGTTCCCACAGCGGCGAAGGCAACGGCCAAGGAAACACCGGTTCCGGCACATCCCCTTATAACCATTACGGAACAAGCAACGACCACCCCCGAACCATACCCGAAGATTATCGGGCCATGGACAAAGAAGACATCAAATACGCAGAGACTCCATATGGAACCCTGCCCACCAATGAGATAAAGCCGGTCAGTAGTTGGGATACAAGTAGGTCAAACCCCAAGGACTTCCCTGAAAAAATAGTTTCCCCAAACACCAACAAAGATCTTTGGCCCCAAAAATCCGGTCTTTTCGGCCGGGGAGTCGACTTGGACCCGAACACTAGATACGAGATCAAAGAAGGGAACGGTCGCCCCGCCGCAACATATTTCACCGACGACACCGGAAGAATCACAGAAGTCCACACAAAAAGCGGAAAGACAAGAAATTGGAACCCTGAACTCAGTGACCCACTACCGAACGCAAAGTACTTCGTAGACGAATTCACATACATCACAGACAACAAGGGAAGAACCGCATACATGGAAGGAGATATAACAAAAAACGGAAACATCCGAGGGCGAGATGAATCAAATATTGGCCACATCAGCAGGCTTGAATATGATCTGGCCAATCAGATATCCAGGATGCAGTTTGCGCATGATCCGAGCATGCGCTACCGAACAGAGTACGAGCAGGTCACCTGGAATGGAGGGCACCTCGCCGCACGAGAACACGGAGGAGGGGCAGAGAAAATCAATCTCGTCGGGATGCCTGAAGAGATGAACAAATATAAAGGAACCGACGAAAAAAGAGACCGGAGCTGGAGAGCGATGGAAATGGAAATTTCCGAAGTGCTCTCCGCCAACCCCGGGAAGAGGGTAAAACTTCAAATCGAATGTGTTTATTCTGAAAGTAACATCATCTCCGACACGCCATTAAAAATCCTGGTACAATACACCAGCCCCACCGGCAGGGTCAGGAGATTAACCTTTGGCAACACCCCACCACACACCATCATAGGGAGACAACCTTGAACCCTGAGATCGAAGCCGAGCACGCCAAGCAAATCGGAATTATCCTACTTAGCAATGCACCCGAAGACTGGCAAAGGATCAAGTGCACTGCGGCCTTCGTTGACCACTTCGGAGAAATATGGAATTACGCCGTAATGCCAGATGGCTCCAAAGACCATTTTTGGACCTCAGCTAAACTCAGCATGCAGTTTGAATCCTTGCGAAATGCCATGTACAGGCCAGGCAAGGGAACATGGTTTTCAGCCACCTATCACATCACCCCACCAGCTTCCTACTCTATCGATTTCAATTATGATCAGGAAGCCATGACCGAGCCTCCAACGCCAAGCTCCATGGACTATTACAACGACCTTCAACTATTTCCTCGGGATCCCGAGCACATCCCCGATTGGCTCCAGGAAAAGATCCGCGAAGCCGAGCAGGAGTAACCCGACCGCCCCGGCATCCGGAGAACCCCAGTGACGTACAACGTGGTCGCCCTGACCGAGGAACTTCCCCACGCACGCTCGGTGATTCGCGCCCTCGAAAACGCTCATCCGGACTTCACCATCCGAGGTGCGAGCAAGGCTTCGGTGGTACGCCTGCGGGACGAGGATGGCCGCCCCTTCGTGTCCGTGGAGATGCCCCAGGCGGTAGAGGCCACCACGGACGTGCGTCGGCTGCTCGGTGACGAAGCCGCCGACAGGCTCACCCACAACGCCTGGTGGATGGAGGTTCGCGCGCCTGCGGGCAACCCCCGGGCCGCGGAGGCTGCCCATCGGTTCGCGGCGACGGTGATCGAGCACCACGGCGGACACGTGTGGCCCTCCGAGCCTCGAAAACGCTGGGCGTTGGACCTGCCCACAGGGGGTGCCGACCATCCGTCCGCGTTGGTGGAGACGGAGAAGACCCGAATCGTGGCGGTCGACTCACCGGTCGTCGGCTTGTCCGCCGCGATCGCGGACGCACTCGCCACTGGGGTCCGGGACGCTCGTGGCCTCCAGGTACTCACCCCGGCCTCCGCTCACATCACGCATTCGCTCCGAAGAGTGCTGACGGCCTCCGGCTGCCGGTGGGTCGTCGAGGGTCCCGGAAACGACCACTACGACGGGCTCACCGGGATGCCCTTGCTCTGGGAGGACGGCCTCGGTTTCCAGGCACGTCGGGACGGTGCCCCGCCCGCGTCGGCCGAACGGCGAGGCGACCCCGGGCTCGCGTTGGACCTGCACTTCATCCACCCGGCCGAAGCAGACCTGCGTCTGGGCGAGATGGTGGAACACACGACCAAGCTCATGTGCGCGGGCCCGCCCCCCGGCTGGGGCACCAACGAACCCGCCCTGATGGCCTGGGACCCCGGCCGGCTCACCGACCTGTGCCGTGCTCGGGCGCCGAACCCCACCCGTGTGGTCTTCTCCGGTCCGGGATTCGCCGGCACGTTGAACGTGTCCCGAGTCGTCGAAGGGGTGAAGGAGAGCCTGAGTCTGGTCACAGGCGACGCCGACCACGCGGCATTGCCCGAACTTCTGGCCGAACTGCCGGATTCCTTCCAAAGCCTGACCGCGCACAGAGTGCCCGGCGCGGCGGACACCCACTACCGTCCGGCGCTCGGCGGCGCCTCCGTCCCGTTGGGGTTGGCCCTGGGTCCCGAGGTGGTCGCGCAGGTGGGCCGGGCGAAGGCGCTGGCGGCACCCGTCGCCGCCGAGACGATCGGACCACTGTGGTCCTCGGTCCTCTGGTATCCCCTTGGGGAAGGGGAGCCACGGGAGCTATGGCGACGTTTCCGGGGGCTCATGGGTCATTTGGGTTAACCGGCGGACGTTGAAGCACTCGTGGCGACGCCGCCCGACTCATCCAGGCCGTCCGCTTCGCCCAGGGGCGAGGTGGCTCGAACGCGGACGCACCGGAAAACGCGGCACCGCGTACGGGTGGGGCCTTCCGTTGAGGAACGCGTCCGCGTAGGCGTCGGCCGCGATGGGGCCCCGAACCGGCATCCTGGCCACGGGACGGGGCGCCTGAGGCCAGAGCGGTTCGTTCGGGCTTCCGGGCGCGTGGTTCGGCGCGGTGGGCTGACGGGGTCCGGGGCGGTTGACCGCGTACGGGGCCGCGGGGATGCCGGCGGCCACTCCCGGCACGAATCCTCCGTACACGTGGTCGTTCATCGCATACCTCCCCGTTCGGTCCGGCCTCGTGCGCGAGCACCCGTCAAGGAAAGCACGCGCTCTACCGCCTTCACCAGACACGGAGGCGAAGTCAGTCGGGTAGGTCGCCCAGACCGAAGTGGGGAAGCGCGGGGCCCAGGCCCTCGACCTCGACCGGAACCGTCCGGTGCTTTTCCCAGTCCTGCCTGGTCAACCGATACCGCAGTTCCCGGACCCGTTCGCCGCGCACCTGGACGTAGTGGACGCCATCCGGCCGATACCCCAGCTTTCGGGTGACGCCCTGGGACGCCAGGGACGTCTCGAACATGCCTGTGACCGCGTCCAGCGCGCCGAGTCCCTCGAACGCCAGGTGCAGGACGGCGGCGCGCATCTCGGTACCGATCCCACGTCCCTGCGCGCTCCGGGTCAGCCACGAACCGGTGCCCACCTGGCGCAGGATCGCGAAGTCCCTGGCCCTCATGTCCTGGATACCGACCACACGGCCCTCGAACTCGACGATCCCGTTGAAGCACCACGACTCGGGTGTCCAGGACCCCAGGGTCCGCCAGTTGTGCTGGATCACGCCCTGGGCCAACCGCTTCGGAGGCTGGTCGGTCCAGGGGAACATGAACGGCATGGTGTCCGGGTCGTGGACTCCGGCCACGGCGGCCTCGGCCAGCGCCGCGAGGTCGGAGTCGGTCGGCATCCGCAACGTGAGTCGGGGCGTGGTCAGGCGTATCCCCATCGGGGGAACGTGGTCGGCGATCATGTTCGGAGATTCTGCTGCCGCCGACACACTCTGTCACCTGGTTTTATCCGCTCAGCGCAAGAGTTCGGCGACGAGCTCCGCCAGCGCCTCTCCGGCCGTTTCCGGGGCGGCCGTCGCGTCTCGGACCTCCCACCCGCGCATGCCGGCCAGATGCGCCGGATGGGCGTAGGCGGGGTCGGTCAGCAGGTATCCACAGGGCGCGTCCGGCCAATCCGGGACGGTGGGCAGGTGCTCGCTCCGATAGGCGGCGGGTTCCTCGGCCGGGACGGGCAGGTCGGCCAACCCCTGAGTACGTGCGATCTCCGCGCGTGTGGGACTTCCGGGGCGTGGCAGTGGAGCGTCCATCAGCACGTAGCCCAGGACCGGACGGTGGGCGGCGCGCTGGGCGGCCCCCACCGCACCGAGCAGCGGGCCCGTGTCGCCCTGGGCCACCAGGACGATGGGCGCTTCCGTGGCGACCAGGCGGTTGATCTCCAGGCTGGCGAGGGCCACGTAGCGGGCGGCGTGCGGCGGGGTGTCGTCGCCGATCACCTCCGGCAGGACCGGGTGGTGTCCGGTGTCGGCGAGGGCCTTCTCCACTCCGGGCGGGGTGAGGGGCACACCGAGGGTGGGGGGCAGGAGGACGGCGATCACGCGACGCCGCTCCCGCGGGTCTCGTCCCGCACCCAGGACAGGTACTCGGGGTTTCCACCGGTGACCGGCACGGCGACGATCTCGGGCACGTCGTAGGGGTGCGCCTCCACCAGGTGGGCGACCAGGTCGTCCAGGCGGTCGGCGGCGGTCTTGACCACGACCATCCACTCCTCGTCGGATCGCACCTCGTTCTCCCAGCGGTAGAAGCTGCGGATGGGCCCGCTCACCTGCGCGCACGCCGCCAGGTGGTGTTCGACGACCGAACCGGCCAACCGTTCGGCCCCCTCTCGACCATCGACGGTGGTCTCCACCCTCATGACGTCTGTGCTCTGGGTCAAGGTCGCCTCCTTCGAGGTGGGATGCCAGGTCCGCGGACCCCCACCGGGTGTTCTAGGCTCACTGATCATGAACGAACGTGATGAACTCCTGCGCCAGATCAACGATAAGGCGGTCGTGCGCGGAAAGGTGACCCTCTCCTCCGGCAAGGAGGCCGACTACTACGTCGACCTGCGCCGGATCACCCTGGACGGGGAGGCCGCGCCGCTGGTCGGTTCGGTCCTGCTGGACACCGTCGCGGACCTGGAGTTCGACGCGGTGGGCGGTCTGACCCTGGGCGCGGACCCGGTGGCCACCGCCATGGTGCACGCCGCGCACGCGCGGGGTCGCAGGCTGGACGCCTTCGTGGTGCGCAAGGCGGGCAAGGCACATGGTCTGCAGCGTCGGATCGAGGGTCCCGACGTCGCGGGGCGTCGGGTGCTGGCGTTGGAGGACACCTCCACGACCGGCGGTTCGGTGCTGACCGCGGTGGAGGCCCTGCGAGAGGCCGGAGCCGAGGTGGTGGCGGTCGCGCTGATCGTGGACCGTGGCGCGCGTGCCCGCCTGGAGGAGGAGGGTCTGGAGTACCGGCCCGTCTTCGAGGTGTCCGACCTGGACGTGTGATCTCGGCGGGCGGGGTCCGGATCGACCCCGCCCCAGGACCCTCGAAGGAATCGAGTGCTCGGGGCTCAAGGGTTCGGTGGTCTCGGGGCGAATCAGGGGGTCAGGGTGAAGCTGTGGTCTGGGTCCTTGCCGGAGACGTCCTGTTCGACGCCGTTGACGTAGACCTCGACGGCGCTCGGGTCTCCGATGCTGACCTCAAGGCCCTGTGTGTTCTCCGCGTAGTGCACGGAGTTGCCCTGCTGTAGTTCCTGGTCCATGAGCACGTCGCCGCCGGGCACCCGGACGAACACGTCGCTCGACTCGCCCACCACACGTATGTACAGAGCGCCCATATCGCCGGAATCCACCGGCTCGGCCGCGGCCTCGGACGCGTTGGCGCTGACGCCCGCACCCGTTCCGGGCAGCGATCGGTACAAGAAGTACCCGCCGAGGGCCACCAGAGTGACCAATAGCAGGACGGCTCCGACGATGGCCATCACCTGGCCAACGCCTCGCGGATCATTCCTATGCCTTCCCACGGCGACGAATGTAGCGCGTATCACGGCAAAAAGCGACAGCAGTCATCTCGAAGCTCCTGCTTGCTCACATGGAGCCCCAAATCGGGATGCAATCCGTACTTCTCTCGTACCCCTCATGACGAGCGCCGTTCGCCCCCCGTAAGCTGCGGGTACGCCGACACCCCGGGACATTTTGGTCTAGACCTTTTCAACGGCTCCGGGGATTCGAGATACTTGTGACGACACCTGGTGGACGCACGCACGCACGGCCCGGTCCATGGGCCACCCCGACGGACGGGCTTCCACCGGGCACCGCATGTGGGGTCCCGCCGGCACGCGCAGTGCGGCACCGGCGGACGCTCGCTCCAGGCCGAACCAGGGAGAGTCAAGCCATGCCCATCGCCAGCCCCGAGGTCTACACCGAGATGCTGAGCCGCGCGAAGTCCGAGGGCTTCGCCTACCCGGCCATCAACGTGACCTCCAGCCAGACGCTGCACGCCGCCCTGCGCGGCTTCGCCGAGGCGGAGAGCGACGGCATCGTCCAGATTTCCACCGGAGGGGCCGAGTTCCTCTCCGGTGCCTCGGTCAAGGACATGGTCACCGGCTCGGTCGCCTTCGCCGAGTTCGCCCGCGTCGTCGCCGAGAAGTACCCGGTGAACATCGCCCTGCACACCGACCACTGCCCCAAGAACAAGCTCGACGGCTTCGTCCGTCCGCTGCTGGAGATCTCCAAGGAGCGCGTGGCCAAGGGCCAGGACCCGCTGTTCCAGTCGCACATGTGGGACGGTTCCGCGGTCGAGCTGGAGGAGAATCTCCAGATCGCCGAGGAGCTGCTCGCCTCCGCCAAGGAGGCCCGCATCATCCTGGAGATCGAGGTCGGTGTCGTCGGTGGTGAGGAGGACGGCATCGTCGGCGAGATCAACGAGAAGCTGTACAGCACCCCGGAGGACGCCCTGCGCACCGCCGAGGTCCTGGGCCTGGGCGAGAAGGGCTACTACATGACCGCCCTGACCTTCGGCAACGTGCACGGCGCCTACAAGCCGGGCTTCGTGAAGCTGCGCCCCGAGGTGCTGAAGAACGCCCAGGACGCCATCGCCGCCAAGCACGGCAAGACCAACGCCTTCGACTTCGTGTTCCACGGTGGATCCGGCTCCACCCTGGAAGAGATCCACGAGGCGATCGGCTACGGCGTGGTGAAGATGAACATCGACACCGACACGCAGTACGCCTTCACCCGCCCGATCGTCGACCACATCATGAAGAACTACGACGGTGTGCTCAAGATCGACGGTGAGATCGGCAGCAAGAAGCTCTACGACCCCCGCGCCTACGGCAAGGCCGCCGAGGTCGGCATGGCCGACCGCATCGCCCAGGCGGCCCAGCACCTGAAGTCCGCCGGCAACAAGATGAAGTAGGACCCCACGGCGTCGCCCCGTCGGCGGCCCGCACCGGTGCCCGGTGACCGTTGTCGGTCACCGGGCACCGGCTTTTCCGTACCGCGCCGACACCTGAACCTGGAATTCCCGGCACGGAGAATCCGACACCGCCTTTCACCGCGCATCGACACAAAAGGCACAGCGATCCGCCACTGATCCCGAACGTACGGTTACGCCCGATAGGTTTTCGGGGATTCCACCATCACGCCTCCCCGCGCGGAATGAGGAAACGTGAAAGACAGTGACCGTGGGCTACGCATCGCCGCCATTGGCGCACTCGTGATCGGTTCCATGCTCATCGGGTCATCGGTGGCCGGAACCGCCTGGGCCTCCTCTCCGGACGAAAGCGCGGTGGAGCGAACGTCGGCGGCCTGTGGTCTGGGCGCCGACAATCCCCGCGTTTCTGGTGGCACCATCTCCGGAAGCGGATCCCGGGCCGGTTGTGGTGGCACCGTGACCCTGACCGTCCAGGTACGCAAGCACCGCCCCGCCTGGCCCGACAAGGTCGTGGCCGAGACGAGCCGGACCGGGTTCTCCAACGGCTCTCTCACCGCCTCGGGCGGCTGCGACGGCAACGGCACCTACTTCACCGAGGCCAGGAGTTCGAGCGGTAACAAACTGTCGTCCGGAAGGGTCAACAGGTGCTGACCGGAATTCGTTTCCGGTTCCCTCTCCTCGCGAATGGAAATGGACGGACCCATGCGGGTCACCCTTGAGGGACTGGACTTCGGCTATCGAGGTCGCCAGAAGGTCCTGAACGACCTGACCTGGACCCTGGAGCCCGGTGTCACCGGGCTCCTCGGACCGAACGGGGCGGGCAAGACCACCCTGCTGTCGCTCATCGTGACGTTGCTCCCCGTGCGCGAGGGACGCCTCTTCATCGGGGAACACGACCTGTCCACCACGGTCGGCCGGTCCCGGGCCCGTCGAACACTGGGGTTCGTACCCCAGCGTTTCTCCCTGGCCGGTGAGCTGACCGTGGCGGACACGGTCGCGTACGCGGCATGGGTGCACGGACTGGGTCGGCGCGAGTGCGGGCCGGCGGCGCTACGGGCACTGGAGTCCGTCGACCTGTCCGACCTCGCCGACCGACCCACACGCACCCTTTCCGGTGGTCAGCGTCAGCGCGTCGGCATCGCCGCGGCACTGGCCCACGATCCTCGGGTCCTGGTCCTGGACGAGCCCACGGCCGGGCTCGACCCCGGACAACGGCTCCGCGTGCGCGAGGTCGTCGCCGGGTTGGGCGAGGACCGGACCGTACTGGTCTCCACGCATCTCATCGAGGACGTCGCACACCTGTGCTCCCGCGTCGGGGTACTCGCGGGCGGACGGATCGAGTTCCACGGCACCTTCCCGGAGCTGAAGGCGCTCATCGAGGACGGTTCCGTGGGAAGCCCCTACGGTTCCGAGTTCGAGCGGGCGTACGACCGGCTGATCGAGCGGGTCGGGGAGGGTCCGTGACCACGCTCCGAGGCCGGGTGAAGGCGTCCGCGCTCTTCTGGCCGCTCCCACCGCTCCTGTGCCTGGCCCCGGCCGGCCTGATCCTCGCCCTGACCCTCGCCGGGACCTGGAGCCCACTCTCCTGGAGAGCCCTGGACTGGGTGTACCTCTCCGGCCAGGTGGGGGCCCAGGCCCGGCTGCCGGTCGTGGTGGCGGCCGGGACCGCGGCCCTGGTGGCGGCCAGGTTCACCCGGGCGAGCCTGGTCTTCGCCCAACCCTGGCAGCCCCGTCTGGGACGGGACGTTCCGCTGCGGCACGCGCTGCTGCTCACCGGGTGGTGCCTGGGCGCCTACCTCGTGGGACTGATCCCACTGACCGTCGCGGTCGCCACGCATGGTGCGGGAGTGGTCAACCCCATACCGGTGCTGGGCGCCCTGGCGGGTTTCGTGGCGCTCACCCTGCTCGGCTACCTGTGCGGGCTGTTCGCGCGCGGGCTGTTCGGCGTCCCCGTGGCGATAGCCACGGTCTTCGTGCTCACCGCCCTACCGATGGTCGCCGACCCCTGGACGGCGACGTCCCTCCAGCTCCCGTTCGTGCCCTTCGTGGGCATGCGGGAGAGCGTTCCGCTCGGTTCCTACCGACTGGGGTTCTTCCTTCTGGCGGTGACCATCGCGGCATGGACGACCGCCTGGTTCCTACGTGTCCCCCGGCGGTTCTCGGTCCCGCACGTGTCGGGGGTCGTGCTCCTGGCCTCGGCCGCGCTCCTGCCCCACCTGTACACGTTCCCGCTCCTGGCCTACGCCCAGGACGGAGACGAGGTCTGCTCGGAGCACGACGGGATCCGCTACTGCGTACACGAGGGGCACGCGGACGAACTCGCTCTGATCATCGACCTGGCCGCCCCGGTCTTCGCCGCCCATGGGCAGGCCGACGCCGTCCCGAACGAGGTTCGCGACCACGGTCTGGCCACCGGAGACGGCGAAGTACTCGATGGTCCCGCTCACGGGGTGCTCTGGATGCGCGTCCATCCAGGTTGGGATCCGTACCGACAGGTGCCCGGAGACGCGGCCGCGTGGCTGGTACCGGACCTGTTCGTGTGCGGTTCCGAGGGTGTGGCCGCCATGGACCGGAACGCGCGGGCCCGAGAACGGAGGGCGGCCGTGATAACGGGGCTTCAGGCCTGGCTCGCTTCGCAGGCGTTCGAGGGCGACACCTCCGAGGACGGCCTGTTCGCCGATGCCGACCCCGACGAGGTCCGTGCGTGGATCGCCCGGGACGGGGACCGTCTGTCCGCGTGTGAGGTGGAGCCGGAGGAACTGCCGTGGTGGCCGTAGCGCTACGCCCTTCCCTGGTTCCGATGCTCGTCGCACTGGTCTCGGCCGTCGTGGCCACGGTGCTCGGCCTGGCCCTGACCGGGGCCGTGGTTCCGATCGCGGTGTTCGACTGGCCCAACGAGGAACAACGGATCCCCATCGCCGAACTGTTGTGCGTGTGCGCGGCCACGGCGGGCGTCCGGGCGAACCGCCCTCGTCTATGGGAGTGGGAACGCCTGGGCGGGGCCCGGACGCGGGTCAGGGCGGCAGCGGTCGCCGCGCTCGGCGTACTGCTGTCCACGACCTTGGCACCGGTGCTGTTGTCGACCACGGCGGATGCCCAGAACTCGTGGTTCCTGGTCACGAACGTCCTGCTGGCGGTCTCGGCCGTGTACCTGCTGGCACCCTTCCTGAACGCGGTGCCCTCCGGGCTGCTCGTTCTCGTCGGGATCCTCCTGGGAGCGGCGGCCTGCAACATGGTTCCCGGCCTGTACCGGGTGAGCCCGTACGCGTACGTGGGCTCCGACGGTTGGCGGGCCCCGGACCTCCTACCCGGGGCGACCGTTCCGGCGCTGGCGGTCGGCCTCGCCTTGGCCGCGGTGGCCGCGCACGCGGTGACGCACGGCTCCACCGCTCGGGCTCGGTGGCGGGGAGCGGAATCGAACTGACCTCGATGGCAGGATGGGACGTATGAACCTGCACCAGAACCTGCTGAACGAGCCGCCCGAGACACGTCTGGCCGAGGACACCGAAGCCCGCGACGCCCTGGCCGCGGCCGACGACCCCACCCCGGTCGCCGGCCGCTTCCCGTCCTACTCCGCCGCCTGGGCTCGCCTGGCCGAGCTGGCCCTGGCCGACGGAAGGCCGGTGGCCGCCTACGCCTACGCCCGCACCGGCTACCACCGGGGGCTGGACCAGCTGCGCCGTTCCGGTTGGAAGGGGCACGGACCGATCCCGTGGGAGCACGAGCCCAACCGCGGTTTCCTGCGCGCGCTGCACTCTCTGGGTAAGGCGTCCGAGGCGATCGGCGACGCCGAAGAGGCCGAGCGCTGCTCGACCTTCCTGCGCGAGTCCAGCCCCGAGGCGGACGAGGCCCTCAACGGCTGAGGGGAGCACGGGGAGAGGGGATCCGGTCCCTTCTCCCCCGCACCATCCGGCACCACCGAACGGCGCGTCCCAGACGCCCCGAGGCGCACCTGACCAGGATCCACCGGTCGTGTACCCTCAATACGCAACGGCCCCTGTCGCTGCCTTGCGCCAGGGGTTGATCCATGTCCGGGGTGGGAAAAGCCCCGTTCAGGTATCGAGCGAAGAGGTAGAGATCAATGCCGGCGATCACGCTCGTGGGTGCCCAGTGGGGCGACGAGGGCAAGGGCAAGGCCACCGACCTGGTCGGTGGGCAGGTGGACTATGTGGTCCGTTACCAGGGTGGCAACAACGCCGGGCACACGGTGGTCATCGGGGACCAGAAATACGCCCTGCACCTGCTGCCCTCCGGCATCCTCTCCCCCAACGTCGTACCCGTCATCGCCAACGGCGTCGTCATCGACCCCGGGGTTCTGTTCGAGGAGCTGCGCGGTCTGCAGGAGCGGAACGTGGACACGTCCCGGCTGCTCATCTCGGCCAACGCGCACCTGATCATGCCCTACCACCGGGCCCTCGACAAGGTCAGCGAGCGCTTCCTGGGCAAGGGCAAGATCGGCACCACCGGCCGCGGCATCGGCCCGGCCTACGCCGACAAGGTCTCCCGCCAGGGCGTGCGCGTCCAGGACATGTTCGACGCCAAGATCCTTCGTAAGAAGATCGAGCTCGCCCTCCACGACAAGAACCAGCTCCTCACCAAGGTGTACAACCGGCGTGCCCTGGAGGCCGAGCCGATCATCGAGGAGTACCTGGGCTACGCCGAGCAGCTGCGTCCCTACGTCGCCGACACCTCCCTGATCCTCAACAAGGCGCTGGACGAGGACAAGACCGTCTACCTCGAAGGTTCCCAGGGCACCCTCCTGGACATCGACCACGGCACCTACCCGTTCGTCACCTCCTCCTCCCCCACCGCCGGCGGTGCCGCCGCGGGCGCGGGCATCGGCCCCAACCGCATCTCCAAGGTCGTCGGCATCCTGAAGGCCTACACCACCCGTGTCGGCTCCGGCCCGTTCCCGACCGAGCTCCACGATGAGCAGGGCGAGTGGCTGCGCACCCAGGGCGGCGAGTACGGCGTGACCACCGGACGCAACCGCCGGTGCGGCTGGTTCGACGCTCCGATCGCCCGCTACGCCACCCGTGTCAACGGCGTCACCGACTTCTTCCTGACCAAGCTCGACGTCCTCACCGGTCTGGAGCGCATCCCCGTGTGCGTGGCCTACGACGTCGACGGGGTCCGCCACGACGAGATCCCGATGACGCAGACCGACTTCCACCACGCCACCCCGATCTACGAGTACTTCGACGGGTGGTCCGAGGACATCACGGCCGTCCGGGAATTCGACGAACTCCCCAAGAACGCACAGTCGTACGTGCGTACTCTGGAGGAGATGGCGGGGGCACCGATCTCCGCCATCGGTGTCGGCCCCGGGCGTGACGAGACCCTCGCACTGCGCTCGCTGGTCTGATCCGGCGACCATCGTCCTTCCTCCATACAGAAGAAGAGGCCCCCTTCAGTGAAAGCCCTCGTTCTCGGCGGCGGAGGCCGCGAACACGCACTCGTCCGTGCCCTCTCCCTTGACCCGGGCGTCACCAGCATCCACAGCGCCCCCGGCAACCCGGGCATCTCCGACCTGGCCGAGAACCACGTGATCAACGTGACCGACGGGTTGGCCGTGACCGAGCTCGCCGCGCGTATCCGCACCGAGCTGGTCGTGATCGGTCCGGAGGCCCCGCTGGTGGCGGGCGTGGCCGACGCGCTGCGCGACCGCGGCATTCCGGTGTTCGGTCCCGACAAGGAGGCCGCTCGGCTGGAGGGGTCCAAGGCCTTCGCCAAGGAGGTCATGGAGGCCGCGGGGGTGCCCACGGCCAAGGCCCGCGTGTGCCGTACCGCCGGTCAGGTCTCCGATGCCCTCGACGAGTTCGGGGCGCCCTACGTCGTCAAGAACGACGGGCTGGCCGCCGGCAAGGGTGTCGTGGTGACCGAGGACCGTGCCGTCGCCGAACAGCACGCCCGGGAGTGCGGTCGGGTCGTCATCGAGGAGTACCTCGACGGGCCCGAGGTGTCGCTGTTCGTGCTCACCGACGGCGCGCACGCGCTGCCGCTGCTGCCGGCCCAGGACTTCAAGCGCGCCCACGACGGCGACCAGGGTCCCAACACCGGTGGGATGGGCTCCTACTCTCCCGTGCCGTGGGCGCCCGCCGGGCTGGTGGACGAGGTCATGGAGTCGGTCGTGCGACCGACCGTGTCCGAGATGAACCGGCGCGGCCACCGCTACCAGGGGTTGCTCTACGTCGGCCTGGCCCTGACCTCGAAGGGTCTGCGCGTGGTGGAGTTCAACGCGCGCTTCGGCGACCCGGAGACCCAGGTCGTACTGGATCGGCTGGCCACCCCGATCGGCGCGGTCCTGCAGGCCACCGACACCGGTGGGCTGGGTTCGATCGGTTCGTTGCAGTGGAAGTCGGGCGCGGCGGTCTCCGTCGTGATCGCCGCCGAGAGCTACCCGGGCGACCCGGTCAAGGGCGACCTCATCGGTGGTCTGGACGCCGCCAACGCCTTGGAGGGTGCCTACGTGCTGCACGCGGGCACCGCCTGGGACGGTGTACGCGACGTCAAGTCCAACGGTGGTCGAGTACTGAACGTGGTGGGCACCGGCACGGACCTGCGTCAGGCCCGTGAGCGCGCCTACGAGGCGGCGAGCCGGATCGAACTGCGCGGTTCCTTCTACCGTTCCGACATCGCCGAGCGCGCCGCCGCCGAACTCTGATTCGGGTTCCCACGCGGCGGGACGACGTGACGGGCCCTGGGCGGTCGCCGAGGGCCCGTCTTCGCGGGACGCCGATGGGACCGTGCCGCGAACACACCCCCACCAGAACTTCCGGACGACGTGGTGGAACGCACTCTGTCCCGTTACATGGAGATCTACGAGCGGTTGACCGGCACGGAATCGCGCGTGTGAGCCGAAACGCGGGGGTGATTCGGCCCACGCAGGCGCCGATCGAGGTTCGGGAGCACGTATGGTGGATCGAGTTGTGCACGACGCCGAGGTAAACGGTGTCCCATACGCACGACCCCTGGTCTCTCCCTCAGGCGTAACGCCTCTTTGGGCGTTTGTGGGACTCTATCCGTGATCTGCGGGTATACCACGTTTTGGGCCGGTGCCCGCCGACCCTTGCTATAGAGTCATCGCGAACCTACCGGTTCACTGGCCGCGCAGGTCACGCGCAAGTTGGTCGCAACGTTCCAGGGGAAACCCGCGTCTAAACCCACATAGGCGAACCCGACGAGGGTGACCTTTTTTCACATCTGCCTCACGAAGGAGCACATGAGCATGGGCCAGGAGGTTCGTTACCGCGTCCGCGGCGGACGCCCCCTCAGCGGAACGGCGTTCATCCAAGGCGCGAAGAACGCCGTCCTGCCGATGATCGGGGCCGCCCTGTTGGCGTCCAAAGGACGTACCGTTCTGAGGAACGTCCCCGTCATCGAGGATGTGTACCGCGCGCTCGAACTCGCCGAACACGTAGGCGCCAAGGTCGCGTTCCACGAGGCCGAGCGCACCGTCGTGATCGACGCGTCCGGGCTCAATGACCCCGAGAAGGCGGTCCTGCCCGCCGAGATCGCGGCCCGCTTCCGTGGCTCCGTGCTCTTCGTTCCGGCCCTGATGCACCGCACCGGCAGTGCGCGCATCGAGGGCGTCGGCGGTTGCAACCTCGGCAGCCGCAACCTTGACTTCCACTACCGCGGTTTCGCGCGTCTGGGCGCCGAGGTCACCGAGGACCTTGAGCGCAACCACATCAACGTGGAGGCGAGCAAGCTCCGCGGCGGCCGGCTGTACCTGGACACCCCGTCCCACACCGGCACCGAGAACCTCATCATGGCCGCCGTGCTGGCTCCCGGCACCACCGTGATCGAGCACGCGGCCCTTGAGCCCGAGGTCCTGGACGTCATCGACTTCCTCAGCGCCATGGGCGCGAAGATCAGCGGTGGCGGTACCGGTCTGATCACCGTCGAGGGCGTCAAGGAGCTCACCGCCGTCGAGCACAGCATCATGGCCGACCGCATCGACGCCGGCGTGTTCGCGATGACCGTCGCCGCCACCGGTGGCGAGGTCAGCCTGGTGGGTGCCAACCTGGACCACCTGGGTGTGGCCCGTTGGAAGCTCGAGCAGATGGGTGTGGGCTTCTCCCAGGAGGGTGCGGTCCTGCACGTCCAGAGGGACCCGTCCGTGCCGCTGCGCCCGATCAACGCGGTGACCTCGCCGTTCCCGGGCTTCGCCACGGACCTCCAGTCGCCGCTGATGGCCCTGGCCACCCTGGCCGAGGGTGAGAGCTACATCCACGAGGCCATCTACGACGGTCGCTTCGCGCTGGCGGACGAGCTCAACAAGATGGGCGCCAAGATCGAGGTCGAGGGCACCCGCGCCATCGTGCACGGTTCCACGAACCTGCGCGGCGCCGAGGTGATCGCCCACGACCTGCGGACCGGTGCCGCTCTGGTTCTCGCCGGACTGGTCGCCGAAGGTGAGACAATCGTTGCGCCTGGTTATCTGGTGGACCGCGGTCACTCTCAGTTCGCGCAGCGACTCGCCGCGCTAGGCGGGGACGTGGAGCGCGTCACCGGCTCGTAAAGAGTCGTTCGCGCAGTTCAAGCCGGGGTGGGGGGCTTCCCTCCACCCGGGCTTTCGGCGTTGATATGGAAAACGATCTTCTTTGGCCCCGCACAATGGGTACGATCTCGGCAATCATGCCGTGACAGAGATCGGGTCGGGAAACCAGTGGGCGCACATAGTGAAGAGCGTGGAATGGTAGCGGGGAGCAACCCGAGGTGAGTGCCCAGCGTACTGGCGATTTGACGATCGGCGTCATAGGACCCCATGAGGTGGTCGAACGGGTCATGCTCATGGGTCCTGGGTCAACAGGACCTCTCAACGCCAGACTCATCGCCGCCGCGTATCGAGATGAGCAAGAGGCGACGGACAAGGTCGTCAGGCTGGGGTCGGCGATCGATGCCTATCTGTTCGCCAGCCCCGTCCCCTACGAGTTCGCGAGGAAGGCCGGCGTGTTGACCATGCCCGCGACCTTCGTGCCACTCGGTGGGGCGAGCCTGCACGAGGCCTTGCTCCGAGCGACCTTGGACGACCGCTTCGACCCGACCAGAGCGAGTCTGGACGTGCTCAGCCGAGCCGACGTGGTGGAGGCCTACTCCGAGGTCGACCTGCCCGTGGACGGGATCCACGTGCACGAGGAACTGACCAACACCGCCCAACTCACCTCGTTCCACGAGGGGCTTTGGCGGCGTAAGGCCACCCGGATGGCGATCACCTGCGTACGCGGGGTCGCCGAGCGTCTGGAGGCCATCGGGGTTCCGGTGATCAGGCTGCGTCCCACCAACGCCGGGGTGCGCAGCGCGCTGCAGACCGCCGGGCTGTTGGGCGCCCACCACCGCCTGGAAGAGGCCCAGCTGGGTGTCGTCGTGGTCGACGTACCGACCCTGCGCGACTCCTCCCGACGGTCCACGCCGCGTTACTGGCGTGAGGAACTGCGGCTCTCCCTGCACCGACTGCTGTTGCAGGAGGCGCACCGCATCAACGCGACGGCCCACCGTCTGGACGACCACTCGTTCATGATCACGGCCACCCGTGGCTCTCTGGTCACCGCGACCGAGGGGTTCCGGCAGCCGCCGTTCGTTGAACGGATCAAGGCGGAGTTGGGCATCGCGATCGAGGTGGGCATCGGTATGGGCCGCACCACCCAGGACGCGGAGTCGCACGCCCGCGCGGCCCTCAACCGCGCCCAGGCCTCCCGACAGAGCTTCGCGGTGGACCGTGAGGGACGATCCCTGGTCCCGGCCCAGCGCGCCCCCGCACGGCACTCCTCCGAACCCCTGCGCACCAAGGGCCGTGAGACCCTCGTGCGTCTTTCGGAGAAGATCGCCGAGGAGGACGGCCCCCTGGTCGTCGACGCGGAGAACGCCGGGCGGATGCTCGGGGTCACCTCCCGGACCGCGCGCCGGTTGCTGCGCACCCTGGTGGAGGAGGGCCTGGCCTGGCCTCTGCCGCCGAACCGCACCCTGCAGCCCGGCCGCCCACGTCAGCTCTACCGGCTGATCGTGGAGAAGCTGGACAAGGACTCGGCCGGCAAGTAGCCGCACGTACGTACCGTCGACGGGGGCGGGTTCCCTTTCGGGAGCCCGCCCCCGTCGGCTTATGACCCGGTGACGAGGGTTCAGCGACGCTTGGCGTAGGCGGTGGCGACCGTCAGGAACGTGTCGTTCTCCTCGGGCGTGCCGATGCTGACGCGAACACCCTCACCGTCGAAGGGCCGCACCGAGACCCCGACCTCGGCGCAGGCCGCGGCGAAGTCCAGGGTGGCCTCCCCCGCACGCAGCCACACGAAGTTGGCCTCGGTCGGGGGCACCGTCCACCCGGAGGCCAGCAGGGCCTCACGGACACGCTCACGCTCCTTGACGGTGGTCGCCACCCGTTCCAGGAGCTCGTCCTCCGCGTCCAGGGAGGCGACGCCCGCGGCCTGGGCCAGGTGGTTGACCGCGAAGGGCACGAGGGTCTTCCGCACCGCCGCGGTCACGTGGGGATGACCGACGAGGAACCCGAGTCGGACGGCCGCCAGACCGTAGGCCTTGGAGAAGGTCCGCAGCACGGCGACGTTCGGCCGGTCGGCGTACAGGGCGATGCCATCGGGGACCTCGGGGTCGCGCACGTACTCGCGGTAGGCCTCGTCCAGGACCACGAGGACGTGGTCGGGGACGCGGTCGAGGAAGTCGACGAGTTCCCGTTCCCGGACCGTGGTGCCGGTCGGGTTGTTCGGGTTGCACACCAGCACCATGCGGGTGTCGTCGGTGATGGCGGCGAGCATGGCTTCGAGGTCGTGGGCCTCGTCCTTGAGGGGCACCCGGACCGACGTGACCCCGGACAGCTCCGCCAACAGCGGATAGGCCTCGAAGGAACGCCACGCGTAGACGACCTCCGCGCCCGGCTCGCCGACGGCTTCCAGGAGCTGCTGGAGCAGCCCGACGGAACCGGCGCCGAGGGCGACGTGCTCTACCGGCACGTCGAGGTGGACGGCGAGTCGTGCGGTGAGCTCGGTCGAGCCCGGGTCCGGGTAGCGGTTCAGGTCGACGGTGGCCCGGGTGATGGCGTCACGAACGGACGGGAGCGGACCGTAGGGGCTCTCGTTGGAGGACAGCTTCATGGAGCGCCCGTCGGGACCGACGACCTTGCGGCCGGGCTTGTAGGCGGGAATGGACTCCAGTACCGCCCGCAGATATGGCGATTTCGACTCCGACACCATTGTCCTTCCTCAATACTTTGTGCTAGCCCCGAGACACTCTCGGCAATGAGATGTCCGGGTTGGTCACCGCTCCAAGCGGAAATATCGCACAAACCAGGAGAAACCACCATGCGTTTGCGTCAATTCACCCGCACGGCCGTGGCCGTTTCGGGGGTGGTCCTCCTGGCCGCCTGCGGCGGTCAGGAACAGGATCAGGGCGACGACCCCAACGCGGAGGCCTCCGCGGCACTGCACGAGGCCCAGCCGGTCAACGTCCGGGACGCGACCCTGCTGGCCGAGAGCAGCGAGAGCGGCACCTATTCCGAGCTTGTCACAGTGCAGTACTCCGAGGAGGTGCGGGCCTCCACGGAGCTGGACAAACCCGAGTGCCTGGACGCCGCCAACCGCTGGGGCGACCTGGATTCGGTACGCGACGCGCCCGCGTCCGTGGCCGCCTACGAGTGGGAGCGGGGCTCGGTCTCGCACATCCTCGTCGAACTCGACGAGGAGTCCGCCACCGAGGCCCTGGGGACCCGGCCGCCGGAGACCTGCTCGGAGTACACCGCCACCTATGAGGACGGCAGCAGCTCCGAATACGGGGTCCGCGACCTCGAACTCCCAGAGTTCGGTGACGAGTCCCGTTCCTTCGCCATCCAGGTCACCGACGATGGCGGAGAGAACAACATGTACACCGTGATGTACCGCAACGGCGCGCTGCTCGGCACCACGTCGATCATGGGACCGGGCGACCCCGAGGAGTACGAGCGAATGCTCGTGGACTTCACCGAGGCCGCCGTCGAACGTCAAGGACAGATGCTCGGCTGACCGGCGCCGAGACGCGAAGTCCGGTCAGACCTGGATCGGCTCCCCCTCGGGGTCACCGGGCATCCCTCGCCCGGCCTCGCCCGGAGGTTCCTTGGCCAACGTGTCCGGTCTGGCGACACCCCGGCCCTCGACCTCGTCCCTCTTGGCCGCCTGACGCGGTCGGGGCAGCCTGCGCGGCGGTCCCTGGAGGTCGAGGGTGGTGACCGCGCCGAAGGTGGCGATCACCGAGCCGCTCTGACGGTCCACGAGGGCCGCGCGCACGCCGGTCCGGCGCGGTCCACCGACGCGCACCGCGTAGACCACGTCCACCCGTTGGCCGTGGCGCATCCCGTCGTAGCGCAGGAAGCGCCAGCAGCCGTGCCGCCAGGTGTCCTCGGGTTCGGTGGAGAGCATCACCTTGGCGTTGGTGCGCCAGACGTCGCTGCGCCGCAACCGGCTCAGGCTTCGACGTGGGGAGTGCTCCCGCAGGGCGCACGAGTCGGCACCGACCGTCCGGCCGAGGGCCTCGCGCAGTTCCGGGCTGAGAGCCGCGAGCAGGAGCAGTTCCACCCCGATCACGACGCCGTGGGTCAGGGTGGGCGTGGCCGCCACGTCCCAGCCGTTCGGCGCCAGGCCGACGGTGGTGGCGGCCGCCACCGCGAGCAGGGACGCGCGGGTGAGCGTGCGCCACCCGATCGGTTCGCGGCTCAGACCGCCGAAGCATCCGCAGCCCGCCTCCGGGTCGCGCCTTCGCACCACCGACAGGACAACGACGGAAGCGGCGAAGAGCAACACCGTGAGCACTCGCGCCACCTCGCCGAGCGGCCCGGTGAGGGTCAGCAACGCCACCGCCAGGACCACCTCCAGCAGGCAGGTGAGGACCGTGACGGGACGGCGCCATCCCTGCGGCACCAACACGGCGACTCCTGTGCCCTGCGAACGCGGGGCGGCCTTGGCCACCGCGCCCATCAGCAGCAGCGCCGCCAACAGTGGCAGCTGGACCTCGCGGACCGCTGCGAGGATCTCCGGGAACATCTACTCACCCCTCCTGGTTCGCGACGGTCACGGTCGCGTTGAAGCAGCCGGCCTCCAGCCGCCCGCCCAGGGCGACGAAGGAGATCATGGTGAGGGAGGCGATGCGTCCCGCCGCGTGCGTCCCACAGGACGGGCACAGGTCGCAGAACCAACTGTCGGCGGCGGCGCAGTCGAGGACGGGCACGACCGCCGTCTCCCGGGTGCAGTCGTTGCGCATGCTGAGGGTGGCGCCGGTCGACAGCAACGGCAGGGGTAGGCAGGGGGTGCGCCGGTCGCACCGTCCCTCGTGGTCGGCCCGGTCCAGGGACGGATAGGCGGCACCCGCCGCGTGGGCTCGCGGATCCAGGTGCGCGGAGCGCCCCCAGGCCGGGTCGTACCAGGTGGCGATGCCCTCGATCGTGCTGGAGTGTTCGCGGGTGAGCGGCCTGCGCGGGGCCGAGTCGAGTGGGTGTGGAGGCTGTGTGGTCGCCGGTCGCGCGGCCCAGACCGCGCCACCGCGCCAGACGCCGACGACGTCGAACAGGTAGCCGGGCTCCAGCCGCGGATGCCGGACGGAGACGCGCCCGGACGTGCGGTAGGGCATGACCACGGTGAGCCGAGGACGCCCGTGCCCGGGGTCGATTTCGAGGGTGTCGCCCTCACGGGCGATGATGACCCCGCTCGCACGCGCCGTCTGCGCCCAGACCCGTTCGGCGATCAGCCTCCCGTCGTGCGAACACAGCACCACGGCGTCGTCGCCGGGCCTCAGTTCGGTGGGAAGGACCTCACCGCCGCGCCAGAAGGTGGTGCCCCGTTCGAAGAGGAAGCGTTCCTCCCCGTTCGGGGTGGCCAGGCAGAGCATGTACGAGGTGGCGTCCACGACCACGCCGCGGACGACGCGGTGGTGGACGGGTGTGGGTTCGGGTGCCGCCGCCGAGCCGAGCAACGCCGCCGTGAACCGCCGACGGTCCCGACCACTGTCCATGATCACTGACATGTCCCTCGCGCCCCCTGCCGCCCGACTCGTCCATCCGTGACCCATTGTGACCCCGAGTCGCGCGATCGGCCGTTCACACGCCGACACGCGCCCGCTCGTGTCGATGAAGCGCCCCGCGAACACGACCTGATTCATGTCGCTTTCACGCGGTTTGTCGGCACGTGGTATCAAGCTGCCTGGGCGTTTGCGTTCACTATGTGACAGTTGAGGACCAAAGGCGGACGTACACCGCCGTGCACACAGCGATGCCGCTCGACGAGAGTCAGCGCCACCCGTGAAGGGCGGTGGTCCACGTGACGGGAACGACCCGGACTCCCAATTCCGAAGAGTTCAGCCGCTACGTGTCCGAGCGCGGGCCCGCGCTGCTCCGCATGGCCCGTTCACTCACCAACAGCCACGCCGACGCCGAGGACCTGCTCCAGGCCGCGCTGGTCAAGACCTTCCTCGCCTGGGGCCGGATCGCCGACCCCCGCGCCCGCGACGGATACGTCCGCCGGGCCATGGTCAACGCGCAGATCTCCGAGTGGCGCCGCAAGCGCCTGGACGTCTACCCCACCGACGAGATCCCCGAGCAGCGCGTGGACGACCCGACCTGGCGCAGCGACCTCGCCGACGTCGTGGGGCGCGCCATCGAACGTCTCCCCGAACGTCAGCGCGCCACGGTGGTCCTGCGTTACTACGACGACCTCACCGAGGCACAGATCGCCGAACGCATGGGCGTGACCATCGGGACCGTGAAGAGCACACTCTCCCGTTCCGTGGAGAAGCTGCGCCGCGACGCCGACCTCATCATCGAACGCACCACCGCTTGACCTCCACCATCGGGACCCGGCCGGACTACGGCGCCCCGACCGGGCCACCAGGTTTCCCGATGGTCTGAAGAACCTCGCCCCTTCTCGGACACGACCCCACCGGCTTCGGGAGCCCGACCCACGACTTCGTGCGGGGCCGTTTCGTACAGGGATTCGGATCGCGACTTTCTCCCGAATTCCGCCGCGTCGCTCGATCGTCCTTCTCCCGGCTGCCCGCAGGACGCATCGAACACCCATGCGATGCGGACGGTCCACAACGTCCCGCGGCTCCCCCGAACGGTGGTCGGTCGAAGCATCATCGGCCCGTCCGATCCGCCCGGCCGCCAGGAGGAACCCCGTGAGCAAACGCCACTCCCCCGCCACTCCGCCCCCAAAGGAAGGCCTGGACCTACCCGAACTCACCCCACCCCGGTGGAACCGACACGGCGACGCGATGCTCGACGCCTCCTGGCTCCGGATCGCCCGCCACATGCCCTCGCTCCTCGCCAAGGCCGCCGTTCTGGCCTGGCGGAGCGGCCCCCGCGACGTCGTCACGACCGTCCTGTTCAACCTCGGTTCCGGCGCCGCCACGGCCTGGGCCCTGATCGCCACCACCTCGGTCCTCGGCGAGTTCTTCACACAGGTCCCCACCCCCGAACGAGTGGTCTCCGCGCTCCCCTCCCTGGGGCTGCTCGCCCTGGCGCTCCTCCTCCGAGGCGGCTGTGGCGCCCTCGCCGGGCGCGCCCAGGCCCGATTGGAACCCAGGGTCGTCCTGGCCGCCGAACGGCGCCTGCTGCGCGACGCCACCTCCGTGGAGCTACGGGCCTTCGACGACAGCGAGTTCCACGACCACCTGTTCCGCTCCCACACCCGCGGCTGCGCCGAGGCGGGCACCCTGGTCCGACAGGCCGTCGACCTCCTGACCGGGTCGGTGGGCATCGTCGCCGCGGCCGGGGTCCTGGCCACCCTGCACCCGGCTCTGGTGCCGCTCCTGCTGCTCGCCCTGGTGCCCCAATGGTGGGGCGCCGCGGCCTCCGCCCGGATGCGCTACCGGATGATCCTGGCGTTCACCGAGGGACGACGCCGTAAGTACATGCTCGACCAGCTCATGACCGCTCGGGAGAGCGCGGCCGAGGTCCGTTCCTTCACCATGGAGCACCGACTGCTCTCCGAGTTCGACAGGGTCGCCCACCGAGAGCTGGACATCCACCTGGGGTTGGCCACCCGCCAAGCCGCCGTCCGCCTGGCCGGTGACACCGTGAGCGGTCTCGTCACCGCCGTGGTTTTCGCCGCGCTGGCCCTGTTGCTGGTCCAGGGGGCCGTACCGATCGCCGTGGCCGGGGCCGCCGTCGTCGCCGTCCGCGTGGCCCAGGGGGCGCTGGCCAACGCCCTACACGCGATGAACCAGGTGTACGAGTCGGGCCTGTACTTCTCCGACTTCGTGGCCTTCCAGCGGGAGGCCGCGGATCGACTGCCACGCCCCGGCCTGCGAACCGCCCCGGAGGGGTTCGACCGGATCGAACTGCGCGACGTGACCTTCGGATACCCGTCGGGCGAGGGGCCCGCCCTGGAGGATGTGAACCTGACCCTCCACCGGGGTCGGACGATCGCCCTGGTCGGCGAGAACGGATCCGGGAAGAGCACCCTCGCCAAGCTGCTCTCCGGCCTGTACACACCACAGAAGGGCGGTGTGCGCTGGGACGACACCGACCTGTCCGAGGTGGACGGGGTGAGCCTTCGCACACGGATCTCCGTCATCGCCCAAGACCACACACACTGGCCGTTGACCGCACGCGGCAACACCGTGATGAGCAGCCCGGAGGACACCGAACGCCTCACCCGCGCCGCCGAGGCCGCCCAGGCCGACCGTGTCGTGGCGGGTTTCGAGCACGGTTGGGGAACCCTGCTGGACAAGCGATTCGCCCACGGCGTGGAACCTTCGGGAGGGCAGTGGCAACGGCTCGCCGCGGCCCGTTCGTTCTACCGAGGCGATGACGGCGACGAGGTTCCCCTGCTCATCGCCGACGAACCCACGGCCGCCATGGACGCCCGCGCCGAGCACGGATTCTTCGCCTCCGTCCACACGCACGCCCGGCGCACCGGTGCCACGGTCGTTTTGATCACTCATCGCCTCGCCTCGGTACGCATGGCCGATCACATCGTCGTGCTCGAACACGGCCGGGTGACCGCCCAGGGCACCCACACCGAACTCATGACCGCCGGTGGCCTGTACCGGGAACTGTGGGAACTCCAGGCGGATTCCTACCGCGTCTCCGACGTCCCGGAACCCCGGTGACCCTGATCCACAGGGGAGACCGGAACATCCCGGTCTCCCCGCCCCGGATCCGTCCGGAGGGTTCGTTTTGCGCCCGGCCCCCGCGCTCTGTAGTCTGGTCGCAGCCAGGAGGATTCGCCTAGAGGCCTAGGGCGCCGCACTGCTAATGCGGTTGGGGGGCAACCCCCTCATGGGTTCAAATCCCATATCCTCCGCTTGATGAGAGGGGTCTCGTGCTTCGGCGCGAGGCCCCTTCGCTTTACCCGAAACCACTCCGGGCTCATCCAGGCGGGAACCCGCCCTCGTCGATGGGCCCGATCCCATCGGATCCGTTGGCGGGGCGTGGCGGGCCGAGTGTTCGCGTGACCGACGCTTCGGGTGGCCTCAGGCCGATCTCTCGGCAATGGAGTGGTAGGCGCGTTCTCGGCCTTCGAGGGTGTCCGTGACCATGGCTCCGAGGCTGTTGTGGATATGGGAGCGCACCAGCCCGGCCGCGGCGGCGCCGTCGCCGACGATGACGAGCTCCAAGATCCTGTGGTGCTGGTTCAGGTCTATCGTGCGCGGCTCGGCACCCGCGGGCAGTTCCAGACCGATCCGCCGATAACGGTCCGCCTTGTCCCACAGGTCGTCCAGAAGCCTGATCATCACGTCGTTGTGGGAAGCGGCGTAGATCGCCCGGTGGAAGGCCCGATGCGCCGCGATGGCCTCCTCGCCCCAGGTGCGGGTGACCGGCAAGAGCTCATCGGCCGCCGCCTGCATGGCGGCGATCTCCCGTTCCGTCCTGCGTAGAGCGGCGAGCTCGGTGGCGGAGGGTTCCAGCGAGAAACGGACCTCCAGCAGTTCACGCGCTTCGGATGCGCTCATGGGCGCCACGCGAACATCTCGGTGGGCGTCCATCACGACCCAGTCCTCGCTGGCCAACCGTCTCACCGCCTCACGCAGAGGGGTGATGCTCATCCCCATCTCCTCCGCCAGTTCGTACTGCGACAAACGTGACCCCGGGGCCAGCTCACCGGAGGTGATGCGACGGCGCAGCTCGGTGTAGGCCAGCCCGCCCTTGCTGGAGAAGACGTTCGCGCTGGTCATCGTGACCTCTCTCACAGGATTTCCGCCCACGGGCTTGTGGCCCTCGTCTCGGCCAGTATAGGCTCCGCATAACTTATAAGAGTCTTATAAGATCTATCTTCGCAGGAAGAGTGCTATGCGAATCGTTTCCGCCCACGTGGGGACCATCCCGATCAGCTCGTCGATGCGCAACGCGTACATCGACTTCAGCAAGATGGACTGCACGGTCCTGGCGCTGGTCAGTGACGTACTGGTCGACGGCGAGCCCTTGGTGGGTTACGGCTTCAACTCCAACGGGCGGTACAACGCCACGGCCATCCTGAACGAGCGGATGCTGCCGCGGCTGCGCAACGCCGCGGCGGAGGATCTGCTGGACGAGGACGGCGAGCTCTCTCCCGCCCAGGCGTGGGACGTCATGATGCGCAACGAGAAGCCCGGTGGGCACGGTGAACGCTCCGTCGCCGTCGGCGTGGTGGACATGGCGCTGCACGACCTCGCCGCCAAGGCCGCGGGTGTACCGCTGTACCGGTGGATCTCCGATCACTACGGTGACGGCGACCCGGACAAGGACGTCTTCGTCTACGCCGCCGGCGGCTACTACGCGCCCGGCAAGACCCTGGAAGACCTGCAAAACGAGATGCGCGGCTTCCTGGGCTCCGGGTACGAGATCGTCAAGATGAAGATCGGCGGCGCCGACCTGGCCGAGGACCTCGATCGCATCGAGGCGGTCATCGACGTTCTGGACGGCGACGGGTCGCGTCTGATGGT
>NZ_JBEYLC010000048.1:0-51737 GCF_040635885.1 Nocardiopsis sp. NPDC006832
GCGGGTGGGTTGGAGGTGTCGTCCGTTGATGAGCGGACCGAGCGGGCGGCGGGGTTGATCCGTACCACGGGGCGTGAGGCGTTGACGGAGTTGCGTGGCATCTTGGGTGTGTTGCGTGAGGAGGAGGGGCAGGCGGCTCCCACGGCTCCGCAGCCGGTGTTGGCGGATGTGGCGGGGTTGGTGGCGCAGTGGCGTGGTGCCGGGATGGACGTGGAGTGCGAGCACACCGGGGGGCGTGGTGAGTCGCCTTTGGCGGTGCAGCGTACGGCGTTTCGGGTGGTGCAGGAGGCGTTGACCAACGCGGCCAAGCACGCCACGGGTGCTCGGGTGCGGGTGTGGTTGCACCACGGGGTGGACCGGTTGGAGGTGGAGGTGGCCAACGGTCCGGTGCCGGGTGTGGTGGACCCGGCGCCGCGTAGCGGGTTCGGGTTGACGGGTCTGCGGGAGCGGGTGGCTTTGGCGGGTGGGGAGATCAGTGCGGGTCCCTGCCCCGACGGCGGATGGCGCCTGCGCGCTATGTTGCCGGGGGAGGGGACCACCGAGTCCGCCTCGCACGACGCGTTGGAACCGCAAGACAGAGGAAGAGGGCACCAAGGGTGATCCGCACGATCCTGGTCGATGACGAGATCCTGGTCCGCTCCGGGCTGCGGATGATCCTGGAGTCCGCCCCGGACATCGAGGTGGTCGGGGAGGGCGGCGACGGTGAGGAGGCCGTGCGCCTGACCGAGGAACTGCGCCCCGACGTGGTCCTGTTGGACATTCGGATGGCCGGCATGGACGGGTTGGCCGCCGCGGAACGCATCACGTCCCTGCCCGAGCCGCCCCGCGTAGTGCTGCTGACCACCTTCGACCTGGACGAGTACGTGCACAGCGCGCTGCGCGCCGGGGCGGTGGGGTTCCTGCTCAAGGACACCCCGCCGCGAGACCTCATCGCCGCCGTGCGAACCGTCGACGATGGGCACGCCATGCTCTCGCCCAGCGTGACCAAGCGCATGCTCGAACGTTTCGCCTCGCCCGCGCCCGCCGACTCCGCGGCCGGACGGCAGGACGCCCTGAGCCGTTTGTCGGCGCTCAGCGAACGCGAACGGCAGGTGCTGGTCGCGGTGGCCGAGGGCAAGTCGAACGCCGAGGCGGGACGGTCCCTGGGCATGCGGGAGACCACCGTCAAGGCGCACGTGAGCCGCATCCTGGCCAAGCTGGAGATGTCCAACCGGGTCCAGGCGGCCATCCTCGCCCACGACGCCGGTTGGGCCTGACGATCGCTTGACATCGCCGGTCGGGCCGCCTTATCACAGTCCGTGTTCTTGTGGCGGTCCGTCACTGATCACGCCTTTGCCCTCGGTTGCGGCTACCGGCCGGTAGGTCGGTACGCTGCAAGGCGATCCCCATCCGAGCAACACACGTCGTGGCTGTTCAGGCCACCAAAGAATGAGGAGCCCCTATGTCGCGTTCGGTACTGGTCACCGGCGGCAACCGCGGAATCGGCCTGGCCATCGCCCGTGAACTGGCGGCGAACGGTGACAAGGTCGCGGTGACCTACCGCTCCGGCGAACCCCCGGAGGGGCTGCTCGGCGTGCGTTGCGACATCACCGACTCCGCCCAGATCGACTCCGCCTTCAAGGAGGTGGAGGAGGCCCACGGTCCGGTGGAGGTCCTCGTCGCCAACGCCGGCGCCAACAAGGACCAGCTCCTGGCCCTGATGAGCGAGGACGACTTCTCGTCGGTCCTGGACACCAACCTCACCGGTGCCTTCCGCGTCGCCAAGCGCGCCGTGCGCGGCATGATGCGCAAGCGCTTCGGCCGCATCGTCCTCATCTCCTCCGTGGTGGGTCTGCTCGGTTCGGCCGGCCAGGCCAACTACTCCGCGTCCAAGGCCGGACTCGTCGGCTTCGGGCGTTCCCTGGCACGCGAGCTCGGTTCGCGCAACATCACCGTCAACGTCATCGCCCCCGGTTTCATCGAGACCGACATGACCGCGGCCCTGCCCGAGGACCGCCAGGCCGAGATCAAGAAGAACGTCCCCCTGGGCCGCTTCGGCGGCACCGACGACATCGCCAAGACGGTCACCTTCCTCGCCGGCCCCGGCGGCGGCTACATCACCGGCGCCGTCATCCCCGTCGACGGCGGCCTCGGCATGGGCCACTGAGCGACCGGCACCACGAAGAACGGACCGCCATGGGAATCCTCGACGGCAAACGCATCCTCGTCACCGGGGTGCTCACCGACTCCTCCATCGCCTTCCACGTCGCCCGCCTGGCCCAGGAACAGGGCGCCACCGTCGTCCTCACCGGCTACGGCCGCCTGGGCCTGGTGCGGCGCATCGCCAAGCGCCTGCCCCGGGAAGCCCCGGTCCTGGAACTGGACGTCACCGACGACGAGCACCTCGCGACCCTGGCCGCCCGGGTCGGTGAACACGTCGACGGCCTCGACGGCATCGTCCACTCCATCGGCTTCACCCCACAGGAGGCCTTGGGCGGCAACTTCCTCAACACCGAGTGGAGTGACGTCGCCCAGGCGATGCACACCTCCACCTTCTCCCTGAAGTCGCTCACCACGTCCCTGCTGCCCCTGATGGGCCGGGGCGGATCGGTGGTCGCCCTCGACTTCGACAACAGCGTCTCCTATCCCGTCTACGACTGGATGGGCGTGGCCAAGTCCGCGCTGACCTCCACCGCCCGCTACCTCGCCCGGTACGTGGGGGACCGGAACGTGCGGGTCAACCTGGTCTCCGCCGGGCCACTGAGCACCATGGCCGCCCGCAGCATCCCCGGGTTCGAGGAGCTGGCCCGGAACTGGCCCGAGCGCGCCCCGCTCGGCTGGGACGTCAAGGACCCCGAGCCCGCGGCCAAGGCGGTCGTGGCACTGCTGTCCGACTGGTTCCCCGCCACCACCGGCGAGACCGTGCACGTCGACGGTGGTTTTCACTCCACCGGGGCCTGACACGAAGCACCGACGGGGGCGGGCGGCGCGTGATCGCGCCGCCCGCCTTGTAGCATCGGGGCGGCCGAGTCGAGTGGAGAAGGTGGGACATGGATCTGGGACTGTCGGGGGCCAAGGTCGTGGTGACCGGGGCCAGCAGGGGGATCGGCCGCGCCATCGCCCAGGTGTTCGCCGAAGAGGGCGCCGACCTGGCCCTGTGCGCCCGCACCCCCGAACCGCTCGACCGGGCCGCCCGTGAACTGGGTGAGACCGGGGCCGAGGTCTTCAGCCGGGCCCTGGACGTCACCGACCACGACGCGCTGCCCGTCTTCATCGAGGACGCCGTCATCGCGCTCGGGGGCCTGGACGTGCTGGTCTCCAACGTCTCCGGCGGCAGCGCCGCCACCCCCGACCAGTGGCGGCGCGGCTTCGACGCCGACCTCATGCCGTTCGTGCGCCTGACCGAGGCCGCCAAGCCCCACCTGCTGCGCTCCGAAAGGGGTGGGTCGGTGGTGCTGGTCTCCACGACCTCCGCGCTGCACGTCACCCGCCCGGCAGGGGCACGCTCCTACGGGGCGGTCAAGGCGGCGCTCAACCACCACGCCTCCTCGCTGGCCCGGGAGTGGGCGCCCGAGGGTCTGCGCGTCAACACGGTCTCCCCGGGACCCACCGAGTTCCCCGGTGGCGGTTGGGAGCGGCGCCGCGAGAGCGACCCGGAGTTCTACGAGAGCATCCGCGAACGCGTCCCCACCGGACGCCTGGGCCGTCCCGAGGAGGTCGCCCGTGCGGTGGCCTTCCTGGCGAGTCCCGCCGCCACCTACGTCACCGGTCAGAACCTGGTCGTGGACGGCGGGTTCCTCGACCGCGTCTGACCAGGACCACCACGAGCGTCACGAGCGCGAACCCGCCCAGGGCGCCGGAGACCAGGATCGACACCGCGGCCTCGGGGAACCACAACAGGCCCGCGCGAACGCCGATGGTCGCCGACAGCGTCACCACCGCCGCCACGGACAGCGCGGCGAACACACCCCGGATCCACCCCGTCCACCGCCGTCGGACGCGATCACGACGCGGGTGGATCACGGTGGCGACCGCACCCGCCACGGACAGTGGGATCGCGGCGGTGACACCCCACACCAGGGCCGGCCCCAACGGATCCGTTTCCGGTTCGAGGGGGGTGCCACCACCGGTCAATAGGTGGGCCGGTCCGAACCCGACCGCCTGGACCTCTCCGTCGCGCAGGTTGTCGTAGCCGTTCTGCGGCACCACGACGGCGCGCTCGCGTTCGGGCAGCACGATCATCATCGCCGCGAACCCCGGGGTGGCGCCGGCGTGCCAGACCACGTGTTCGTCCACGCCCGGCACGGGCGCGTCCCACCAGCCCAACCCGCACTCGCGTCCGGGGGAGCGTTCGACGGCACCCGTCCGGGCCTCGCCGAGGGTGGCCGAGTCCAGGACCGGCGGATCCTCGACGAGTTGCATTCGGGCGAAGGCCGCCAGGGAGTCCAGGTCGCCGCCGAGGTAGCCGTAGGCCACGCCGCCGTCGTCCACACGCGCCGGGACCGGGCTCGGGAATCCCCACAGGGTGCGTTGGCCGGCGGCCAGGCCCAGGGCGCGCGCCTCCTCCGTGTTGGTGAAGGTGTCGGTCATCCCCGCCGGGTTCAGGATCGCCTCACGCAAGTAGGAGCCGTAGTCGGTGCCGGTGACCGCCTCGACGATCGCGCCGATCAGCAGGTAGTTCGCGCTGCTGTACTCGAATTCGCCCGGGTTCCCCGGGTCGGACACCGAGGAGGGCGTGCGCCACGAACGCTCCATCGCCGACGTCGTGTGCGCCGCGCTCATCGAACACCTGCCGCTGGACGAGGACCGCCGAGCCGAGCACCGCGTCATCCGTGCCCTGGCCGCCCGCGCCCTGGACAACCCCCGCCTGGCCGAGGTGGACGTGCTCGCCGCCGAGGACACGCACGCCCGGATCGCGCGCGCGATCCGCAACGGTTTCGAATGCGGTGAGGTCGACCCGGCCACGGACCCCGACGTGGCCGCCACGCGTGCCCGAGCCGTCGTTCGAGCGGAGATCGACACCGTCTTCACCGGCGAGTGCGGTCAGTACACCCGCCGACCTGGGACCTGATCAGCCCTCGCGCAGGATCTGGACCAGCCTCGTGGTGCGTTCGGGGGTCAGGTTCTCGCGCACACCGCTCTCCAACGCGCCATCGGTGGCGTCCACCACCGACACGTGCCGCACGGCGCGGGTCAGCGCCGTGTACACCTGGGGCCGCGACACCGGAACCTTGGGCGGGAACACCGTCACCACCGCGGGCCATCGGCCGCCGTGCGCGGCCGCCACGGTGACCGCCCAGCCGTGGCGCAGCGCGGAGGGGTCGGCGACCTTCACCCGGGAGCCATCGGACAGCTCCACCACCGCGCCGTCGTCGAACTCGCGCAGGTACCCCGTGTCGCCCGGGCCGTGACCCGGGCCGGTGGCGGTGAGCAGCACCCGGTCGCCCGGGTCGAAACCACCGTGTGCGCCCTGGCCGGGGTTCAGCAGTTCCTTGCAGGCGGCGTTGAGCGCACGCGCCCCCGCCGGACCGTCCTCACGTGCGGTCACCACCTGCACGTCCTCGACGGCGATGCCCAGGGCACGCGGGATGGAGTCGGTGAGCAGCTGCGTCACCCGGTGCGCGGCCTCCTCGGCGGAGGTGGACGGAACCCGCACCACCTCGCGCTCGGGCGCCTCCACCTCGGTCCACTCGCCCGCGGCCACCGAAGTGGCCAGTACCCCGAGCGGGCCGGGAGCGGTCTCGTCGGCCAGGGCGGTCACATGCGCGGTACGTGAGGCGGCCACGTCGATCACCACGCGTCCGGGGGTGGCCGAAGGCGCCTGGTCGAGGTCGGCGAGCAACACCAGGTGCGCTCCGTCGGCGCACGCCGACGCCAGTTCGGCCATCCTCGCGGTGCCCATCGACATGGACTCGCACAGGACCACGAGGCCCGCCTCGATCGGCGCCCGACCCAGCAGCGCGGCCAGGGAGAGGACACGAAGCGGCTCTTCCGCGTCCGCCGCGGTCTCGCTCACCCGGTCCAGGTCGGCGTTGACGGCCGCCGCGGTCTGGGCGGTGGGGGCGACCACGGCGATGCCCACGCCGCTCTCGGCGGCGATCGCGGCCAGGGCGTGCAGGGCACGGGCCGTTTCGGCGTGGTCGCCGGGGCCGTGTCGCACCACGGTGACCGGGCGCAACGCCACCGTCACCAGGGCCTCGCGGGTCTGCTCCGACAGGTCGAACCCGCCGCGCTCGGCCGCCGCCTCCACGGTCTCGGCGGCGGTCAGCGAGTCCATCACCGGATCGTTCGCGCCGATCAGTCGGGCCAGATGGGTGCCCAGACGCTGTTCGGAGTGCCCGAGGTCGGGCAGGGCGTAGAAGCGTTCGGGGTCGGGCGGCTCGGGGACGCCGCCCTCGGTGAAGTCGAAGTCGTCGTCGGACTCGTCGGTGCTCTCGAACAGCGCCGCCTGCTCGGCGTCGACGGCGGCCTCCAGGGCCGCCATGGGCGCGGATACGCCCAGCTTGCCGACCACCGTGGCCAGGCGTTTCTCCTCCACCGCCGTGTGTCCGCGGTTCGCGGCGGTGCGCAGGGTGTGTCGCACCAGCGCGGACAACCGGCGCGGGTCGTCGGGCCGGGCGCCGTCGCCCAAATGCTTGCGGGCGCAGTAGTCGGCCTGTTCCCGGGTCACACCCGGCACGCGCAGCAACAACCATGGGTCGGCGTCCAACGCGGCGGCGGACCGTGGGCCCAGCTCGGACACCAGACGCGGTGCGAGGGCGCGCGGGGCGCCCATCCGGTCAAGGACGGCACTGACCTTCTCGACGGCCTCGGACACCGGTTCCCCTCGTCAGGTGGTGGATGGTTTCCGGGTGAGCCTATCGACTCGCGGCGACGATCCGGTGCGGGGTCGGCCGGGCCCGGCCATCGCCCTTGACATTCGGAGAAGTGGTGTTCAGGCGCGATCGGAGGCCGGTCGGGTGGTCTCCACGTCCGGGGAGACCACCCGAAGGACGGCCTCGCAGGGGTCGGTCTCGGGGGCGCTGAGCCGGATCGCGTCCGCGGCGGTCGCGGCGGAGGACCGGAAGAGTTCGCGCTGTGTTCGGGGGAGTCCGCCCAACACGCGCTCCTCCACGTGCGCGACCAGTTCCTCGGCCCGTCCCAGCACGGAGAGCCCGTGGTCGGTGGGGCACACCCGGCGCACCCGTCGGTCCTTGGAGTCGACCCGGCGCCGGACCAGGTCGGCGGCCTCCAGGTCGTCGAGCAGATAGGTCATGACGCTGCGGTCGATGAGGAGCCGTTCGGCGAGCGCGGCCTGGGTGGGGGGCTCGCCCGCGGCGACCGTGGTGAGCACGTGGAACCCGCGGCTGCCGTGCGGCAGGTCGGCCAGGGCCTGCTCGACGTGCTCGTGCCAACGGCGGAGCAGGACGGCCAGCGACCACCCGAGGTCGGGTCCGGGAAGGTCCTCCGAAGTGCTGGCGCTCATGGGCTCACGATACCAGGAACAGTTTGTTCATCAGATATGTTGAAGGGAACATCGTTTGTCCCACAAATGATCCTGGTCACGTCGCCCCGAGGAGAAGCCATGACCGACTACGGACACCGCCTGGAGTTCGGCACCTTCATCACGCCGACCGCCCAGGACCCCGAACGCGCGGTCGGGCTGGCCGAAGTGACCGAGGCCGCCGGCCTGGACCTGGCGAGCTTCCAGGATCACCCCTACAACCCCGGCTTCCTCGACACCTGGACCCTGCTGAGCTGGGTCGCCGCCCGCACGGAACGCTTGCGCGTGGCGGGCAACGTCCTCAACCTGCCCCTTCGCCCCCCGGCCGTCCTGGCCCGCGCCGCCGCCAGCCTGGACCTGCTCTCCAAGGGGCGCTTCGAACTCGGCCTGGGCGCCGGCGCCTTCTGGGACGGCATCCACGCCATGGGCGGTCCGCGTCGCACCCCCGGACAATCGGTGGAGGCCCTCACCGAGGCCATCGACCTCATCCGCGAGGTATGGGACGCCGACGCACGCGGCGGAGTGCGAGCCCAGGGCGAGCACTACTCCGCCCACGGCATGAAGCGCGGCCCCCGCCCCCACCACGACATCGGCGTCTGGCTGGGCGCCTACAAACCCCGCATGCTCCGCCTGGTCGGCGCCAAGGCCGACGGTTGGCTGCCGAGCCTGGGTTACCTCGACCCCGCCGACCTGCCCGAGTCCAACCGGATCATCGACGACGCCGCCGAGGCCGCCGGACGCCACCCCCGACAGATCCGACGCCTGCTCAACCTCTCCGGAGCCGCGTTCTCGCCCGTCGACCGCGGCTTCCTGCAGGGCCCGCCCGAACAATGGGTCGAGCAACTCCTGCCCTTGGCGGTCGAGAACGGTGTGGCCACCTTCATCCTGGGCACCGATGACCCGCGCACAATCGAGATCTTCGGCGCGGAGGTGGCCCCCGCCCTGCGCGAGGCGGTGGACCGCGAACGCGCCACCGCCGGCACCCCCACCGGGCCGGCCAGGACCGCTGCCGCGCTCGGCGCCCGTCGCCCCGGCATCGACTACGAAGGCGTGCCCGAGTCCCTGCGCGAGGGCGCGGTCGAACCCGGCGACAAGGACTACCGAGGCGTGCGCCACGGCTACATGCAAAGGGGCCGGCCCGGCCTGGTCCTACGCCCCGACGAGCCCGCCCGGGTCGCCGAGGCCCTGGCCTACGCCCGCGAACAGGACGTGACCCTCAACGTGCGCTCCGGCGGGCACGGGATCAGCGGTGCCTCCACCAGCGACGGTGGCGTGATCGTCGACCTGGGCCGGATCAACGGGATCGAGGTCCTCGACCCCGAGTCCGGGCTGGTGCGCCTGGGAGCCGGCGCCCGCTGGGGCGACGTCGCCGAGCGGCTCGGCGCGCACGGGCTCGCCATCAGCTCCGGCGACCATGGGGGAGTGGGTGTGGGCGGCATCGCCACCACCGGCGGCGTCGGCTACATGTCCCGCTCCCACGGACTCACCATCGACAACGTCGTCGCCGTCGAGCTGGTCACCGCCGACGGCCGGCTCCTGCGTGTGGACGCGGACCACCACCCCGACCTGTTCTGGGCTGTCCGCGGCGCCGGCGCGAACATGGGCGTGGTCACCTCCGTGGAGATCGAGGCCGCCCACGTGGACACCGTGGTACTGGGACAGTTCACCTACGACGCCGCGGCCACCGCCGCGTTCCTTCGCACCTGGGGGGAGATCGCCACCGCCGCGCCGCGCGAGGTCACCGCGTTCCTCACCCTGGGCACGGGACGCGCGGGCCAGGGACCGATCGCGCAGGCGATGGTGGTGTACGCGGACGACGACACCGACGCGGCCGTCACCGCGCTCGAACCCTTCCTGAAGGCCGGTCCGGTCCTGGACCAGCGCGCGCAGCTCGCGCCCTACCCGGCGCTGCTCGTCCCGCACCAGGGCCCGCACCAGGGAGCCGGCGTCCCCGTCTCACGTTCCGGGCTGGTGGGTACCATCACCGACACCAGCGCCGAGATCATCGCGGGGATGGTCGCCTCCGGTGACTCCTACTTCACCCAGTTCCGCCAGGTCGGTGGGGTGGTCAACGACGTCGCGCGCGACGCCACCGCCTACGCCCACCGTTCGGCGAACTTCTCGGTGGCCGCGCTCGGGCGACACGCCGACCGCTTGGACTCGCGTTGGGCGGCGCTGGAGGGCGAACTCCAGGGCATGTACCTCAGCTTCGACACACGCACCGGGCCCGAGGTCCTGGCCCAGGCCTTCCCCGAACCCACACTCGGGCGGTTGCGCGCGATCAAGTCTCAGTACGACCCGGAACGGGTCTTCGACCACAACTTCCCGATCCCGCCCATGGCCGACTGACCGGGTCGACCGACCGGGCCGACCGGGCGGCCGATCAGCGTCCGGGGCCGGCGGTGGCGTCGTCCAGCGCGTCCCTGATCTTGGGCGGCAGCTCCACGCTCTCCACCGAGAGGATCTCCTCCAGTTGGGGCAGGGTGCGCGGCCCCACGACGGCGGAAGCGACGCCGCCCTGGTCGCGTGCCCAGCTCAACGCCACCGCGAGCGGGGACACGCCCAGACCCTCCGCGGCGGTGCACACCGACTCCACCACCCGACGACTGCGGTCGTCCAGGTAGGGCTCGACGTAGGGCGCCATGTGGGGGAAGGCCGCTCGAGAGTCCGAGGGCACCCCGTTGCGGTACTTGGCGCTGAGCACGCCGCGACCCAGCGGGGACCAGGCGATCAGGTGGGCGTCGCTCGCCGCGGCCGCGGGCCGTAGGGAGTGGTCGGCGGATCGGTTGAGCAGTGAGTACTCCGTGCCCGCGCTCACCAGGGGAACCCGGTCCGGGCGGGCACGCTGCCAGGTCGCCAGGGTCGCGAACTGCCAGGCCTCCAGGTTCCCGGTACCCACGTAGCGGGCCTTGCCGGCGGCCACGGCGGTCTCCATCGCCGACAGGGTCTCCTCCGGCGGGGTGTGCGGGTCGAACACGTGCAGCTGCCACAGGTCCACGTAGTCGGTCTGAAGCCGTCGCAGGGAGGCGTCCAGCGACGCCAGTAAGTGCCTTCGGGAGGCGTCCACCGGCCGGTAGCCCTCGGGGGTGTGGCCGCTCTTGGTGGCCACGACGACGTCCTCGCGCCGCACCGTTCCGCGCAGCAGGCGGCCCAGGATGCGTTCGCTCTGTCCCCCCGTGTAGATGTCGGCCGTGTCCACGAGCGTGCCGCCCGCGTCCGCGAACGCGGTGAGCTGCTGCCCGGCCTCCTCCTCGGAGGTGTCCTTTCCCCAGGTCATCGTGCCCAGAGCGGTACGAGACACCCAGAGCCCTGATCTGCCCACCTGTCGCTGTTCCATGCGGCGGAGGTTACCCTGTCCCTCTGTCGACGGGGGTGCTCGGCCGGTTTCGGACGGGCCCTCTCACCAGTGACGAGGAGACCGGAGCACCAAGACGTGATGTTCTGGACAGGTTCTCGTGAGCCGTCGGACACCGGTAGTTGACCGAACGTAGGTCGGGGGTACACCTTGGCTGCGTACTGTCATCACAGTCCGGTCCGGGGCCGAGGTGCGACGAGTGACGTGTGACGCGGCCCCAGTCGACCGCTCCCCACACAAGAATGTGCCCGTGCCCTTCCTTGGGCCACCCCTGAAAACGAAAGACCGAACCGCGTGTCCATCTTCGAGGCGGTCGTTCTCGGCCTCATCCAAGGACTCACCGAGTTCCTACCCATCTCCTCCAGCGCCCACCTGCGTGTCTTCGCGGCGTTCTTCAACTGGCCCGACCCGGGCGCGGCGTTCACCGCCGTGAGCCAGATCGGTACCGAGCTCGCGGTGATCCTCTACTTCCGCAAGCGCATCTGGGCGATCATCTCCGTCTGGTGCCGGTCTCTGTTCGACCGGGAACTGCGCGGCGACATCAACGCCCGCATGGGCTGGTACATCATCATCGGCACCATCCCGATCGGTGTGCTGGGCCTGCTCCTGGAGGACCAGATCGAGGGGGTCTTCCGCGACCTGCGCCTGATCGCCCTCAACCTCATCATCTTCGGCATCCTCCTCGGCGTCATCGACCACCTCGCGCGCCGTCAGAACGAGATCGAGGACCTGACCCTCAAGCGTGGTCTGACCTTCGGTCTGTTCCAGACGCTTGCGCTCATCCCGGGCGTCTCCCGCTCGGGCGCCACCATCACCGGTGGTCGACTGCTGGGCTTCAGCCGGCCGGCCGCCGCCGAGTTCGCGTTCCTGCTCGCCCTGCCCGCCGTGTTCGCCTCCGGTCTGTACAAGATGCTCGACATCGGCGGCGACGAGTACGCGGGGTGGGGCGCCACCATCGTCGGCACCATCGTGGCGTTCGTGATCGGCTACATCGTCATCGCCTGGTTGATGAAGTTCATCAGCACGCACAGCTTCATGCCGTTCGTGTACTACCGCATCGCCCTGGGCGTGCTCATCCTGGTCCTGGTCTTCTTCAACGTGCTCGCCCCGGAGGGCGGAGCCGGGATCGGCTGAGGAACGCCGGGACCGGCCACCGTGTGCGGCCGGTCCCGGCGGCGGAACATAGTCTGTGGTCATGGCGACATCGGCGCAGACCAAGGACACCCCGCCCGCCCCCGAGGCGGTCACCCTCCTACTCGTACGGCACGGGATGACCGACGCCACCGGCCCGCGGCTGGCCGGCCGGGCTCCGGGGCTGCACCTCAACGAAACCGGCCGGGACCAGGCCGCCCGCCTCGCGGAGCGCCTGGAGGGGCTCACCCCCTCGGCCCTGGTCTCCAGCCCCCTCGAACGCTGCGAGGAGACCGCGCGGGCCCTGGCCCGGCGGCTCGGTGTTCCCCTCACCCTGGACGAACGCTTCCTGGAGTGCGACTACGGAAGCTGGACCGGGCGCTCCCTCACCGACCTCGCCACCGAACCCCTGTGGCGGGTCGTGCAGGACCATCCCAGCGCCGCGCGCTTCCCCGGCGGGGAGTCCCTCGCCGCGGCCTCCGCCCGCGCGGTGGAGGCCGTACGGGACTGGAACGCCCGGCTCACCCGGGAAGCGACCCAGGACCCGCCCGTGTACGTCGTGTGCAGCCATGGCGACGTCATCAAGGCGATCGTCGCGGACGCACTCGGCATCCACCTGGACCTGTTCCAGCGGGTGCGGGTGGACCCCTGTTCGGTCACCTCCATCACCTACACGCGCACCCGCCCCTTCCTCAACGGCCTCAACGACACCGGACGTCCCCTGGCCGGAGTGCTGCCCACCGCCGCCGAGGCCAAGGGGGACGCCCCCGTGGGGGGCGGATCCGGGGCGCCCGTCACCGAGTGAGCCCCGGACTCCCCGCGTGTGTCCAGGAGACCGTTCGTTCCACATGGATCCTGCGCGGTCCGACCCCTGACTTTGTCCGTTGCGATTTCGATGGATAAGTCAGTGAGAAAGCAATAGTGCTTTTCTGTGCTTTGTCGTATTTATTCATGAATTTTATTCATGGTTTTTTCAACTGGGTCTCGGTTTCATTGTGGCCGCAATTGGTCACCGCGTTGTCCTGGGAAAAGTCGATTCTTACAGTGGGAAGTGCGTTCGACGCCGCCCACCGGTAAGGCGCCTAGAGGTGGTGTGAGTCCGCGAATCCGCCCTTCTGAGTGAAAGGACGAACTATGCCCACTCTGCAGACGAAGCTGGCCGACCTCGAAAAGGAGTTCGACGCCAACTTCTCCGGCGAGGCCTGGAGCGAGCAGGCCGTCATCGACGAGTCGATCCGTGAGATCGGCGGTGCGGACGTCCACGAGATCAACATGGACCTCGGCACCCTCGGCGGCAGCCGCCCCCGCGCCAACTAGTTCCGAGCCTCCCCGAGTCCCTGGGAACCTCGTCCGTCGGGCCGGTGCCACCGGCCCGACGGGTCCTCTCCGGTGAAGGATCGTCGATGCCACCAGCCCCCCTGTTCACCCCACCGAGCGAACGCCTCTTCGCGCTCGCCGCCGATCTCGACACCCCCGCGCTGATCTACGACGTGCCCGGAATCCGTGCGGGCGTGGCGGCGATGCGCCACGACGTCTCCCAGGTCCCCGACGCGAAACTCAACCTGGCCCTCAAGGCCTGCCATACCCCCGCCGTGCTCGGGGAGATGGCCGCGCTCGGGCTCGGCTGTGACGTCGCCTCCCCCGGAGAACTCGACCTGGCCATGAACGCCGGATTCGCCGAGATCTCCGCCACGGGTCCCGTCTTCGCCGGAGCCGACTTCGACACCCTGGCCGAGCACGGGATCACCCTGGACTGTGATTCCCTCGACCAACTCGACTCCTATGGACGGCACCGCCCCGGGAGCGAGGTGGGGATACGCGTGCGCGTGGACCTTCCCCGAACCCTGGAGGGCACGGCGACCTTCGCCGGAGACAGCCGTTTCGGCGTCCGCCCCGCCGACCCCGACCTCACGCGGGTGCTGGGGCGACATCGACTGCGGGTCACCCGGTTGCACGTCCACACCGGCCAGATGACCCCCGATTCCCTGCGTTACAAGACCCGATACCTCCTCACCGTGGCCGAACACCTGCCCGAGGTGCACACCATCGACCTCGGAGGCGGTTTCTTCCATCTCTACCGGGACCGGGCGAGGGCCATCGCCGCGTTCGCCGACGTCGCCTCGCTCGTCACCGGGTGGCGCGAACGTACCGGTCGCCCGATCTCCCTGCGCTTCGAACCCGGCGGCGCGCTGCTCACCCCCTACGGCTACCTCCTCACCCGGGTGCGGTCGGTGGAGGAACACCACCCGGTCCTGGACACCCGCGTCGTGACCCTGGACGCCTCCGCCTGGAACCTCGCCCCTTGGCACAACCGTCCCCAGGTCCTGTCCCTTGACGGGCATGGGTCCGGCGGGCCCGCCCTCGTGGCGGGCTGCACCCTCTACGAGAACGACTTCTTCGGCGCCACCCCCACCGCGGCCCGCACCACCCTGGAGGTTCCCCACTGTCGTGCGGGCGACCGCCTGGTCATCACCGCCACCGGCGCCTACACCATCACCAACGCCCGGTGGTTCAACCGCGTCCCCCCGCCGCGCGAACACCTCTTCGACGGCGAGCACATGATCGAGGCCGAAGCCGCGCTCACCACCGCGGGGGCCACCGCGTGAACGACTCCGGACCCGGGGCGACGGGAACCCCTCCGATCACCGACGACACCCTCCTGGCCACCGAACCCCTGCTGGCCCTGCGAGGCTCCGAGGACGGCCGCACCACCGTGTGGCACACCGGTGAGGGATGGGAGCTGGAGGTCGGTCCGGTCACCGCCGACCTCCTCGCCGCCTTCGCGGTCCCCCGCACCCTGGCCACCCTCGCCAAAGGCGACGCGACCGACCGGTCGCACCTGCGCACCTTGGTCACGGCTCTGGGCGAACGCGGCCTCATCCGCCGACACGACCCGGACGGAGTCCCCACCCCCGCCGGCCGTGGCGGCATGTTCGGCGCCCCGGTCCTCACCCTGGCCCAGGCACTGCGCGGCGATTCCTGTGACGTCGTCTTCCTCGGGATGCCCTACGACCTGGGCGCTTCTCACCGGCCCGGCAGCAGGTTCGGCCCCGCCCAGCTACGACGTACCGGAGGCGCCCTGTTCCGCTACCGGGACACCGCCGACGGCCCACCCGGTGCCGTGGACCCGGTGACCGGGAACCGCGTGCTGGCCGGGGTACGTCTGGCGGACATCGGTGACGTGACCGCCAACGTGCATCGTTCCGCCGGGCCCACCTGGTCGGTTCTGGAGAACGTGGTCGGCCGACTCAGCGGTCACGGCCGGCTACCGGTGACCCTGGGCGGCGACCACTCCGTCACGTTGCCCATCGTCCGCGGTCTGGCGGAGGTCCACGGCGCACTGGGCGTCCTGCACATCGACGCCCACGGCGACTACGCCCGTCCCCGCCGCGACGACGCCGAACTCCACTGCCATCACGGAAACGTCATGGACTGGGTGGTGGGCGATCCTCGGGTGGTCCGACTCGCCCAGTTCGGCCTGCGCCAACTGGAGGACCCTCCCGCACGAGAGGACGACACCCTCCGCCGCTGGCCCGGGACGTCGGCGCTGAGCACCCCGCTCGGTGAGATCCTCGCCGAACTTCCCGAGTCCCTGCCCTACCACCTGACCATCGACGTCGACGCGCTGGACCCCTCGGTGCTCTCCGCCACCGGCACGCCCCTGCCCGGAGGTTTCACCCACGCGGAACTGGTCGGGTTGCTGACCGACCTGTGCTCGGCCCGGCGCATCGTCGGGATCGACGTGGTGGAGTTCCTGCCTCATGAAGGGGAGACGGACGGACTGATCATCGCCGACCTGCTGTTGCGAGCCCTGGACGCCGCCATCGGCCACCAGGAGGGGAGCACGTGACGATGGGCTCCTCCGCACCCGGCGAGGCGATCCTGCGGGCCGCTCGGACCGTCGCCACCCCCGCGCTCCTGTACGACCTGGACGCGGTCACGGCCACGGTCCGGGAACTACGAGAGGACACCGCCCCGATTCCGGAGAGCGTCCTGCTGTTCGCCCTCAAGGCGAACCGCTTCCCTCCGTTGCTGCGCCACCTGGCCGACCTCGGGGTGGGCGCGGACGTCGCCTCACCCGCCGAGTACCGCGCGGCCCGAGACGCCGGCATGGACCCGATCAGCGTCACCGGGCCGGGTCTGACCGGCGACCTGCTCGCCGGCATGGCCGAGCAGGAGGCCTTGGTCGACGTCGACGGGGTCGACCAGTTGCGCTCACTCCTTCGGGCCCGGCCCGCGCCAGGGGAGATCGGGCTGCGTCTGCGCGTGCCCATGGCCGAACAGGACCGGGTCTCCGCACGCCGTGCGAGCAGGTTCGGTGTCGATCCCGCCGACCCCGAACTCCACCGGCTCCTGGACGGGGCCGACACACACGTCGTACGACTGCATGTGCACAGCGGCGAGATCGGGACGCCCGACCGGGCCGACCTGCTGACATCGGCCCTGCTCACCTGCATGCGCGCCTTCCCACGAGTACGCGAACTCAACCTGGGCGGTGGCCTCACCACCTTGTACACGGACCGACAGCAGGCCCGACAGGCCTGGAAACGCGTCGCCGAACGCCTCGACGGCGTTCCCGTGCGCGTGTTCTTGGAACCGGGCATGTCGACGACCGCGCTGGCCGGCTACCTCGTGGTCTCCCTGCGCTCCGTCGATCGGTTCCCCGACGGCCGTGGATACGCCGTGGCCGACGCCTCCGGATGGAACCTGTTCACCTGGGGGAGCCCACGGGTGGTGGCGCGTCTGCCCGAACGGGACGGGCCGGGGCGCCCCCATCTGATCGGTGGCGTGACCTGCTACGAGAACGACGTGTTGACCGAGGAGGTCTCTTTGACCGACCCCGGCCCCGGAGACCGCCTGGTGTTCAACGCGTCCGGGGCCTACACCGCGAGCATGATGCGCGACCTGCACGGATGGGGTCCACCACATCAGGAGGCCGTGTACACCGAGGGAGGGCGGAACACATGACCGGAACCATGGACACGGCCGAGGGGCGCACGGGTACGGCCCCGGTGACCGCGCACGACGATGTCACCGCCCTGCTCGGACTGGCCGACACACTCTTTCCCCCGGGCGAGGACGGGGGGCCGACCGAGTCGATCCGGGAGTGGCGGGAGCGGGTCGCCTCCCTGGTCGGGCGGCAGGGGTCCGAAGTCGAGGCGGAGATGGACCGGGCGGAGGCGGACCTGCGCGTGATGTGGCTTCGCCACGCTCACGGCTTCACCGACCGGTCCTACAAGTCACCGCCCCTGGGAACCCCGATGGCGCTGCCCTTCGGGCGTCCCTCCACGCACAGCTACGAACGCAACATCGAATGTCACTCACTGGAGGAACGGCTCGCGGCCCAGGACCCCGAGCTCGATCACCACGAGGTGGCACACGTCGTTCATTCGAGCGGTATGGCTTCCATCGCCGGGGTCCTCCAGTGCTATCGGAGTCTGATCCGGCGGACCGCCGACCGCCCTTTGAACCTTCTGATGTGGGGCGCCTACTACGAGACCGGAGTCCTGTTCGACCTGGTCGCCGACGACGGCCTGCGCTGTCGACGCGCCCGGACCCAAGAGGAACTGAGGTCCTGCCTCCTCTCCGGGGAGGTGGACGTGCTGTTCATCGAACCCGTGCGCTACGAGTGGGAATTGGACACCCTCGACCTACCGGCACTTCTGAGCGCCTGGCGGGGGCGGCGGGGAAGCCGTCCCGGCCTGGTCGTGGTGGACTCCACCCTCGTCTCACCGGTGTGGCCGCGGGAACGGTTCGTGGCGGCCGTCGGAGACCCCGGCGTCCTGGTCGTCGAGGTGCGCTCCGGACTCAAACTCGACCAGCGAGGGCTCGAACTCGGCAACCTGGGCGTGGCCTCCCTGTACGCACGTCGATCCGATCCGGTACTTCCACCCGCCGCCGACCTGGCCACGTACCTGCGCAAGATGCGCACCGTCGTGGGATCGGGTCTGTCCCTGGAAGCCCTCTCGGTGCTCAGCGCACCGTTCGTCCTGGATCGCGCGGCGGCCCGCGACCACGCGGTCTCGGTCCTGCGCAACAACGCGCTGACCGCACGACTGCTCGCCGACTCCGCGGGACCGGGACGACTCTTCACCCGCGTCGCCCACCCCTCACTGGCCCAGGGGGACGCCTCCCCCTGGGCGCAGGCTCCGTTCATCGTGTGCCACCTGCGCGAGGACACGCTGGAGAACCACGGGCTGTTGCTCGGCGTGCTGCGTTCCCAGGCGCGTCGCCGGGGACTGCCCTTCTCGCACGGGTCGAGCTTCGGTTTCCGTGCCCACCGCTTCGAATGCATAGTCCCCTCCCTCAAGGAGGGGCGAGGCCTGTTCAAGGTGGCGATGGGTGCGCGGGCCGGATGGGGGCGGGCGGCGGTGGTGGAACTGCTGATGGAGGTGGCGGCCCACCCCGACATGGATTCCCTGCGCCGATCCGACCCCGACGCCGTCCCCGTGGATCTGACCGATCTGGAGTGAAGGAGAACCCGATGATCCTCACCGAAGGGCCGATGGAGGTACCCGTCGCCCACACTCTGCGACAGGAGGTGAGAGCGGTGCTGGAGGGTCTACCGGCCACGACGTCGGAAGACCTCACCGGGGCCCGGTCCCGGTACACCGACCTGGCCGTCGACGACCCCGGACTGCGGGATCGCCTCGTCGCCGTCGCGGCCCCGCTGTCCGGCGCACCCGACCCGGCGACGGTTCGGGTGCGCCGCCACGACGTCGGCGACTTCACGCTGCCCCATCGGGTGGGCGACGTCGTGGCCGGTCACTGGTCGCTGACCTTCCCCTTGGACGACTCCGAGGTCGATGGGGTCACCGCCTGGGTCGATGAGCGTTTCGAACGTGTCCTGGACCGGGCGGGCACGGGTCTGCTCCTGGCGCCGGGGTCGTGGGCGTGGGTGAGCCCCGTGCGCGGGGCACCCAGGTACAGCGTCGTGATGGGAGTGCGATGAGGCCGTTGACCGTGGTTCCGGACGTGGTGGCCGACTGTGCGGGGATCGTCTCCCTCGCGCGCCGCTACCGACACCTGTTCGCCGATCACCCCGACCCCGCGGCTCCGCCGCGACCGGTCGGAACCGACCCCTTCGACCCCTACCGGGACTCCGAGTACGAGGACGACGATCGTTATCACGTCCTGCAGTCCGCCTGGATGCCCGATGACCTCAGGGCGGCGATCTTCGCCGCCATCACCCCCGAGGGGACACCGAAGACGGACTGCTACGTTCAGGTCAACAGGTACGACCGGGGAGACTACGTCCTGCCGCACCGGGACTCACTGCGCCAGGGCCTGTACATGCTCACCACTTCGGGGACCGATGGGCTCAACGCCCAGCACGACCCCGAAACCATGGTGTTCGTCCCCGACCGTGCCGGCACCTTCGTCGAGCACGACCCCCAGGCCTGGCACTGGGTCGACCCCGTGGCCTGCGAGGAGCGCTACACCCTCGTGACGATCCCGCCGCTGCCGCACCGTGGCGACGAACTCTCCGGCGAGGCGGTCTAGGGCGGTATGCGACGTTTCTCTCTGGTGTGGTCGACCCAACTCATGTCGGCGATCGGATCGGGTACGGCCTGGTTCGCCATCACCCTGTGGGTGTGGGCGGAGTCCGGTTCGGCGACCCTGTTCGCGATGCTCACCCTGCTCTCCCTGGCACCCGGCCTGGCCATGGCGCCGATCGCCGGCGCACTCGTGGACCGCATCGGGTCACGGGTGGCCGTCCTGGTGGGTGACGGCGCCCTCGCCATCACCACGTCCACCGTTCTGACGCTCTATCTCACGGGGAACCTGGAGATCTGGCACCTGTACGTCATCGCCGTGTTCGAAGGGGTGATGGAGTCCCTGCACCTGGTGGCCTACATGGCGTTGGTCCCACTGCTGGTGGTGGAGGAACGGCTGGTTCGCGCCAACGGGATGATCAGCCTGGCCTCGCCCGGCGCGGAGATCCTCGCCCCGGCCCTGGGGGGCGTCCTGCTGGCGCTGACCGACCTGTCGGTGGTCCTGTTACTGGACCTGGTGACCTTCGTCTTCGCCGCGCTGGTCCTGTTGGTGGTCCGCACCCCTCGACCGGCCGTGGCCGAGGGGGAGCGGCGGCGTTCGTGGGCGGTGTTCCGCGCGGACCTGCTGTTCGGGTTCGCCTACATCTTCCGCAGCCGGCCCCTGGTGCTCCTTCTCCTGCTGTTCTTCGTGCTCAACTTCTCCGGGGCGATCTCCTACGCCCTGACCACCCCGTTGATCATGATGCGCAGCGGGGACGACCAGGCTCTCCTGGGAGTGGTCCTGGCTGCCGGAGGCGCGGGCGGTGTGCTGGGGGCCCTGGTCGTCAGCGCGGTGGGCGACCGGTTCCGACGGATGACCCTCGTGCTGGGCGGCATGGCGGTCGGTTCGGTCGCCGGGCCCCTGCTGCTGGGACTGTCGTGGACCCCGTGGCTGTGGATCGCCTCCTCCCTGGTCGCCGGCGCGGTGCTTCCCGCGGTCAACTCCGCCTACCAGGCCATCTGGCAGTCCCACGTGCCGGAGCGGCAACAGGGCCGCGTCTTCGGGGCCCGTCGTCTCCTCGCCCAATCGTCCCTGCCCTTGGGCCTGCTCATCGTCGGCCCGGTCGTGGACTACGTACTGACACCGCTGTTCACCGACACCGGCCCGGGCATCGGGGTGACGCTCTTGGGCGGTGACAAGACCGGTGCCACCGCGCTCTTCCTGGTCTTCGCGGGCCTGCTGGGGCTGGTCGCGGTGCTATTGGCCATGACCTCGGCGAGGTTGCGCGAATTCGGTGAACCCGTCGCGACGGGAGCCGTGAAGGCCTCCGAACCACCTGAACCGACCGATCACGAAGGAATGAGCACACCGCGATGATCAACCCGATCGACACCACGGACGAGTCCGCCCTGCGCGCCTGGCACACCGCCCTGGTCGAGGGGGCGACGGCCGGCCGCGTGGAGGCCGCGGTCATGGGTCTCTCCGACCTCAAGGGGATGGTCGCCCCGCGCGAGGACCGTCACCACCGGCTCTACGCCGCCGTTGAGGACGACCGCGCCGTGGGCACCCTGCTCATCGACCTCCCGGACCTGGAGAACCGACACCTGGCGGAGGTGGACGTCTCGGTGGTCCCGGAATACCGGGGCAGGGGCCTGGGCGGGCGACTGCTCGAACTGGCCACGAAGGTCATGGAGGAGGAGGGGCGCGGCACCGCGACCGGTGAGGTCTACGTCCCCGGCGGGTACGCCCCGGACGCTTGGCCGGGCGCCGCTTTCGCCCGCTCCCATGGCTTCGACGTCGTGCACGAGGAGGACTACCAGGTGCTGGACCTTCCGGTCCCGGAGCGACGGCTGGCGGCCCTGCCCGAGATGACCGGTGAGCACCGAACGCTCACCTGGACGGGCCCGTGCCCGGAGGAACTGTTGGCCGACTACGCGCGGATGCGCACCGCGATGGAGCGTGAGGTGCCCACGGGCGGGCTCGACACCGAACCGCAGGTGTGGGACGCCGACCGGATCCGGAAGGAGGACCTGCGCCGCGTCGACCAGGGGTACACCACCATCGTCTCCGTCGCGCGGACCGGTTCGGGGGAGTGGTCCGGGTACAGCCTGATGATGGTCCCGGCGGAAGGCGAGGGCGAGGTCTACCAGGACGACACGTTGGTGATGCGAGCCCACCGGGGGAACAGGTTGGGGGTGGCGCTCAAACGGCGCAACCTCGAAGCGCTGTCCAGGGACGTTCCCGAGGCGAAGTGGGTCCGCACCTGGGTGGATCCCGACAACACCCCGATGCTCGCGGTCAACGACCTCTTCGGGTTCCGCACGGTGGAACGGATGTTGGAGGTCCAGCGGGTCTTGACTTCCTCCCCACGCCTAAAGGCGGGGGATTCCCACCAGCGATAACGCCGGTCGGTGCGCCTGCCCTCGCGAGGGCGCTGGTTCCTGCTTCACAGACCGGGTAACCCCGAAATCTCCCGCCCCTACTGCGCAGGCTTCGCCATGATCGCGCAGCGGGGGCCCGACTGACACCGCATGCCCTGCGGCGTAAAGGATGTTCTTGGCCGCGTTCACATCGGCGTGATCGGTGTGTGCGCAGGAGATGCACGCGAACTCGGCTTGGCTCTTGCGCGAGTGGGCGTCCACCACCTTGCACCGATGACACGTCTGCGATGTGTAAGCGGGGTCGACCAGCACGACCCTCGTGCCGGTCTTGCGGGCGGCGTTGCGCAGCGCGAGTTCGAGCCGGTGCCACCCCTTGTCCAGGATGGCCCGGTTCAGTCCGGACTTTTGACGCACCTTTTTTCCAGGCGCTTCCAGCGTTCCTTTGGCGGAGGTGGTCATGTCGGTGGTGCGCAACCCCTCCAACACCACCACGTTGTGCCGGATCGTCAGTGTGCGGGTGAGCCGGCCGCAGAAGTCGGTGCGCCGGTCCACCGCACGGGTGGTGATGCGCCCCATGGCCTTCACCATCTTGGCCCGGTTGGCCGACCCCTTCTTCTGTCGGGCGAGTTTGCGCTGAAGGCGCAGGTACCGGGACTTCTCGCCGGGGGTGGCGAAGGGGCGGTCATGGAACGCGCCGGTGGACAACGTGGCCGCCACAGCCACACCCCGGTCCACCCCCACCGGGGTGCCCGGATGGTGCTCGGGGGTGAACAGCCCGTCTTCGACGAGGAACGATATGAACCAGTGCCCGCCCTTGCGAGATACGGTCGCCGAGCGGATCGTGCCGCCGAGGGGGCGGGAGGAGCGCAGCCGCACCCAGCCCAGTTTGGGCAACTTGGCCCGCGACCACTTGCGGTTCAGCTTCTCCACCACGATGAGGTTCCCGGCGGGGAAGCGGAACGAAGGCCGCCACCGGTACTTGGCCCGCCACCGCACGTTGAAGGTGCCCTTCTGGTGGCATGCCCGGTCCAGGTCCTGCAACGTCTGCTGGAGCACATGCGAGGGGGCGGCCTTGAGCCAGGTCTCTTCGGCCTTGGCCTCGGCCAACTGCCCGGCCTGAAGGTGGTACCCACAGAACGGCCCTTGTCGGCCCCGGGTGTAGCGGTCCACGTACTGGCGGCGCTGGTCCAGGGCGGTGTTCCACACCGCCCGGCAGATGTCACCGAACTCGGTGCACATCGCCTCCTGTGCACCGGTCAGAGCAAGCCGGAAACGACGCCCCGACAACACTGTGGAACACCCCCTCCCTCTCAGCGGCTCTTCTGGTTGTGCACGTACTGCTTGATCGCTTCCAGCGGGGCGCCTTCGATGGTGGCCACGAAGTAGCGGTTCGTGCACAGCATCGGCAGGCGGGACTTGCAGGTGCCCGAAATTCCTCGCGCACGATCTTCCTCAGCCGTTCCTCGATTCAGCCCTCAGGACGCGGTATCGGTGCGTGGGGTGCCAGAGCACGTGGAGGGCTCGTTGGAAGGTGATGCCGCAGATCGAGCGCGGAGTGACGGGCGCGTAACTCATCGTATGGAAAAGGGCTGTTCAATGTTCCCGTTCGCGGAAGAGCGGCTATCCCCAGGGCTGAAGCCCGGGGTCTGCGCCGCCCGGAAAACTCAGATCACCTGATCGGGGTCGGGCGAATCGTCCCGTGTCACCGATATCCCGTAAGGTTGTCACCATGCCCGTCTTTCAGTTCAACCCACCGGAACGGTTCATCGCGGGGACCGTGGGACAGCCTGGGGAGCGCACCTTCTTCCTCCAAGCGGTGGGTGAGGGTCGTATAACCAGCGTCGTGTTGGAGAAGGCTCAGGTGGAGGCCCTGGCGGCCCGCATCGAGGAACTGTTGGAGGAGGTGCACCGCCGTTTCGGTGCCCCGCCCGGTGACGAGACCGCCCCCGAGGACGAAGGCCCCCTGGAACAGCCCATCGAACAGGACTTCCGCGTCGGCACCCTGGCCCTGGCCTGGGACGCCGAGGCGGCCCGCGTGATCATCGAGGCCCAGGAGCTCGACGAGTCCGGACCCGAGGAACTGGTCGAGGACGATGACGATGAGGAGGAGCTGGAGGTCTTCGCCGAGGAGGCCCCGGCCCACCGTGACGTCCTGCGCGTCTACCTCACCCCCGGTGAGGCGCGCTCGTTCGCGGGCCGCGCCCTGAAGGTGGTCTCCGCCGGGCGCCCCGACTGCCCCCTGTGCGGTCGTCCGTTGGACCCGGCCGGTCACATCTGCGCTCGCCAGAACGGCTATCGCCCGGACCGGCTCGTCTGAGCCGTGCACGCCGACGACACCACCGAGGGCGGACCCTCGCCCGCCGACTTCGACGGGATCGACCCCGCCGAAGGCGTCGACCTCCTCCGTAAGGGCGACCTGACCGTGCGGGGCCGCCTGACCACGGCCTCCAACGCCACCCTGTACTGCACGATCTCCGACGGTGACCGCTCGGCGGCCTGCGTGTACAAGCCGGTGGCGGGGGAGCGGCCCCTGTGGGACTTCCCCGACGGCACCCTGGCCGGTCGAGAGGTGTCCGCCTACGCGGTCTCCGAGGCGCTGGGCTGGTCCGTGGTGCCGCCGACCGTGCACCGCGACGGCCCCTACGGTGAGGGCATGGTCCAGTTGTGGGTGCACGGTGACACCACCGTCGACCTGGTCGAACTGTCCAGACGCACCGAACATCGGGGCCTGCGCCGGATGGCCGTGCTGGACACGGTGATCAACAACTCCGACCGCAAGATCGGCCACCTGCTGCCCGGTCCGGGCGGACACCTGTACGGCTGCGACCACGGGGTGTCCTTCGCCGAGGACTACAAACTGCGCACCGTCCTGTGGCAGTGGCAGGGACAGCCCCTCACCGAGGAGGCCCTGGGGGCCCTGACCCGGCTGAGTACCCGGTTGCGCGACGCCGAGGACCCGCTCTCGAAGGAACTGGACCGACACCTGACCGGCCCGGAGGTCTACGCGGTCCGCGCCCGGGTGGATCTGCTCGTCCACCACCGCATCCACCCCTACCCCGCTCCCGACTGGCCTTCCGTCCCCTGGCCACCCGTGTGAGCAGCATCAAGTCGTTCAAAGCTCGTTACCGGGGAGTAGGAATGGTGTTCCACCGACGGACACCGGCACAATGGTGCCTGTGAGCAACGAGTGGAACTACCTTTTCGACATGGACGGCGTGCTGGTACGCGAGGAGCACCTGATCCCCGGGGCCGACACGCTCATAGCCGAGCTGCGGGAGCAGGGGACCCCGTTCATGGTGTTGACGAACAACTCCATCTACACCCCGCGCGACCTGCGGGCCCGACTGCTCAACTCGGGGCTGGACATCCCGGAGGAGTCGATCTGGACCTCGGCGCTCGCCACCGCCCAGTTCCTGCAGACGCAGCGGCCCGGTGGTTCGGCCTACGTCGTGGGTGAGTCCGGTCTGACCACCGCGCTGCACAACGTCGGCTACGTGATGACCGAACGCGACCCCGACTACGTGGTGCTGGGGGAGACCCGCACCTACAGCTTCGAGGCCATCACACGGGCGATCCGTCTGGTGCGCAACGGCGCCCGGTTCATCGCCACCAACCCCGACGAGACCGGACCCAGCGCCGAGGGACCGCTGCCCGCCACCGGCGCGGTCGCGGCGCTCATCGAGAAGGCCACCGGACGCCGGCCCTACTTCGTGGGCAAGCCCAACCCGCTGATGATGCGTTCGGCGTTGCGTCGGATCGGTGCGCACTCGGAGAACACCCTCATGGTCGGGGACCGGATGGACACCGACGTGCTCAGTGGTCTCGAAGCCGGTTTGCAGACGGTGCTGGTGCTGTCGGGCATCTCCGGTCGGGACACCGCCGACGAGTTCCCGTACCGGCCCACCCGGGTGATCGGGTCGGTCAAGGACCTGGTGGGCAGGACCGGCGACCCCTTCGGTGACCAGGGATAGACGAGCAGTAGACGAGCAGGGGTGGAGACGAACACGACGGGGGCGGTGGACCATCGGTCCACCGCCCCCGTGGCGTCGTGTCAGGCGCTCTGTCGCTGCTTGGCGATCTCCTCCACCTTGGCCGCTTCTTCGCGGCGGCGGGCGCGGAGCAGTTCCAGGCGTTCGGCGAGAACCTCTTCGAGGTCCTCCATGCTGCGGCGTTCGAGCAGCATGTCCCAGTGCGTACGCACCGGCTTGGTGTTCTTGGGCTCCTCGCCATTGCCGTCTCGGCGTAGGGCGCGGTCGCCGCAGAAGCGGCATTCCCATTCGCCGGGGATCTCCGCCTCGGTCGCGAAGGTGACCGAGAAGCGGTGGCCCCGGGTGCAGTCGTAGGTGACTTCCTGCCGGGGAGCCAGGTCGGTGTTGCGGTCGTTCTCGTAGCTCGTCGCCCCGAGCCGGGTGCCGCGAAGTGCTCGCTCGGCCATCGTGTGGGTGCCTCCAGGCGCTCGTGCGGTCTCGCGGGGTGTAACGCGTTGGTCCACGTCAAGATTCCCCGACTGTCACGGGTCGAACCTCTTCGGTGGGTGCGGGAAGCCCGCGTGTGCCGGGGGGCCGGCTTGGCCGACCCTCCCGCTGGTTGTGATCTGCACCACTCTAGGGGTGATTGTCGGCGGCTCCGCGCAGCGACGCGGGTGCCGGGCCCCGCCCGAAGTCGGATCATCCGCGCGTTCGTTATCGACGAACGGCACTTTCGGCGAGGAGGCGCAGTTCAAGTCGGGTGTGAGCGGGTTTCGCACAATGGTCGTGGTGCGCCCGCCCCGGGCATTGGCGGGGCCGGTGTTGCGCAGGCTTCCTCTGTGGTCAAGAGGGTCGCGGATCCGGTTTTGGGTAATTCATTGTGCATTCCCGTGGCATAGGCGTCGGTCCGGCTGAGTGGTAGGTTTGCTCGCTGTGTGTCTGAAAGGCCGGATTGCTGTTGTTTCTCCGGCCTTTTTCGCGCATCTTCGCACGTGGATCGCGGGCTACTTCGGACGTGTCCCGCGACATGCACAAAGAGTGACGACGGAGCCGTATGACCGCTGATATCCCCCACGACGGCGTATCAACGTCGCGTTCCACCGCACCGCGGTGGCTCCTGCTCCTGGCCCCCTCGCTTCCGGTATGGGGTTGGGCCCTGTGGGCCGCCCACCCCGAGGCCCGGACGTCCGTCCTCACCGCCGGCGCGCTCACCCTCGTGCTCGGGGTCGCCCTCGCGCTGCTCCTGGCCGCACGGGACCGCCGCGTCGAGACACTGCGCGCCGAGGTGGAACGGGTACGGGCCGAGACCGCCGCACTCGGTTCGCGGACCCTGCCGCGCGTGGTCGAACACCTACGCCAGGGCGACTCCGCCGAGACCGCCCTGCACCGCGTCACCCTCCCGGAGGACCCGGGCACCTCTGAGGCGCTGCGACTGGCCGCCACCGAGATCTCCGCCGCCGAACGCCGCCGCTCCGCCGCGATGGCCGCCTGCGCCACGGCGGCCGGCCGGGTCCAGGCGCTGACCACCACCATGCTCGCCGACCTGCGCGCGATGCAGGAACGGCACGGTGACGTCGGAGGCGGGGACGAGATCCTCGGTGACCTCATGCACCTGGACCACACCACCGCGCAGGCCGGTCGCATGGCCGACGGCATCGCCGTTCTGACCGGCGCCCGTTCCGGCCGCCGCTGGAGCCGTTCCATCCCGATGGAGAGCATCCTGCGCGGCGCCATGGGTCGCATCGGCGCCTACCGACGGGTGCGCACCCACAGCGTCTCCAGACTGGCCGTGGCCGGGTTCGCCGCCGAAGGGGTCATCCACGCCCTGGCCGAACTGCTCGACAACGCCGCCAAGTTCTCCCCGCCCACCGCCGAGGTCCACGTCCATGTGGAGGAGGTCCAGGCGGGGGTGGCCATCATGGTCGAGGACGGTGGTCTGGTCATGGGCGACGAGGCCCTGCGCCGCGCCCGGCGGATGGTCGAGAGTGCCTCGGACATCACCACGATCTCCGGAACCCGCCTGGGGTTGGCGGTCGTCGGCAGGATCGCCCAACGCTATGGGTTGTCGGTCGCCTACCGTTCCTCCTCCCGCGGCGGCACCGGGGTGGTCCTGCTGTTGCCGCAGCGCCTCATCAAACCGCTGCCGGCGACGACGGACCCGGCGCCGAACACCCGGGTCCGGGCGGCCACCGAAACGCCCCCGTCCGACGTGCCCGCCACATCGACGGGTTCCGACGAACCGACCCCCACCGACGAGCCCGAGCCCCGGCTCTCGAACGGATTGCCCCAGCGTCGACGCGGCCGGACCCTCGCCGCCGTCGAACGCACCCGGACCGCCGCCCCCGCCGACAGCGACACCCCCGCGGACACCGGCCCCTCCACCTCGCCGAAGGGGTTCGGCGCGTTCCGCTCCGCCGTACGCGGCCCGGCCGACTCATCCAAGGACACCTGATGGATCTCGACAAGCTCACCTGGCTGCTCGAAGGCCTCCTCGAACGCACCCCCGGCACCCGCCACTCCCTCGTGCTCTCCCGCGACGGACTCAAGTTGTGCCACAGTTCCGGTCTGAGCACGGACAGCGCCGACCACCTCGCCGCGATCGCCGCCGGGCTCCAGAGCCTCGCCCACGGCGCCTCCAAGGAGTTCGGCAACGGTGGGGGCGGAGTGCGCCAGGCCATGGCCGAGTTCTACGGCGGTCTGCTGTTCATCGTGGAGGCGGGGCAGGGCGCCCACCTGGCCGTCATCACCTCGGAGGAGGCCGACCCCGGGCTGGTCGGCCACAACATGAGCGAATTGGTCGAGCAGTTGGGCGAATACCTGTCCAGCCCCGCCCGGGCCGGGACCGCGTGAGCCCCTCGCCGCGTCAGGAAGGCCCGGACCGGCTCTACGTCATCACCTCCGGGCGCAGCGGCGGCGTCGACGACACCTTGGACGCGGTGACCCTCATCGTGGCCGAGAGCGAACCCGCCCCCGGGATGCAGTCCGAGCACGCACACATCCTGCGCCTGTGCACGAGCCCCCTGTCGGTGGTCGAGGTCGCCGCGTACCTGGGTCTGCCCCTGACGGTCGTGCGCATCCTGCTCACCGACCTCATCGACACCGGTCGGGTGACCGCGCGCCATCCGACCCCCGCGCCCTCACCGGCGCACCCGCTCACCTCCCCGGACGTGTTGGAGAAGGTGCTCGTTGCACTCCACGACCTCTGAACCCGCACCCGCCGACGGAACCCTCGGCGTCCCGGGCACCCGACTTCCCGCCGGTGCCGCCCAGGCCCTGAAACTCGCCGTGGTCGGCGGCTTCGGGGTCGGCAAGACCACCATGGTGCGTTCGGTCAGCGAGATCAGGCCCCTGACCACCGAAGAGACCATGACCAGCGCGGGCGCCTCGGTGGACGACCTCAACGGGGTCGAGGCCAAGGGCACCACCACGGTCGCCTTCGACTTCGGGCGCATCACCATGGACGCCACCTCGGTCCTGTACCTGTTCGGCGCCCCCGGCCAGCAACGATTCTGGTTCCTGTGGGACCGCCTGTTCTCCGGGGCCCTGGGCGCGGTGGTCCTGGTGGACACACGCCGCCTGGAGGACTGCTTCTACGCCATCGACCGTCTGGAGGCCCAGGGCACCCCGTTCGTGGTGGCGCACAACGACTTCGGCGAGGCCGACCACCCCCTGGAGGACGTGCGCGCCGCCCTGGACCTGGACCCGGCCGTGCCCCTGCTGCGCTGCGACGCCCGCGATCGCGACTCGGCCAAGCGGGTCCTCATCGCCCTGGTCGAACACGTCCGCACCCTGGTGAAGGAGGGCCGACGATGAGCGGCTGCCCGATCGTCGAAGGCCGTGTCCCCTTGCACGGCCCCGAGTTCGAGACCGACCCGGCAGGCCTGTACCGGGCCATGCGCGCCGAATACGGCCCGGTGGTCCCGGTGACCATGGAGGGCGACGTCCCCGCGTGGCTGGTCGTGGGCTACCGGGAACTCCACCAGGTCCTCACCGAGACCGACGTGTTCCAACGCAGTTCCGAACGGTGGAACTCCTGGGACCTGATCCCGCCCGACTGGCCGCTGAACCCCCTGGTCATGCGCAGCCCCACCATCCTGTACGCCGAGGGCGCCGAACACAGGCGTCGGTCAGAGGCGGTCAACGACGCCCTGGCGGCGGTGGACGCGCACGAGTTGCGCACCAACGTCACCCGCATGGCCGACCGGCTCATCGACGGATTCTGCGCCTCCGACGGCGTGGACCTGCGCACCGCCTACACGGCCCGGCTGCCCGCCCAGGCCCTGGGGTGGATCTACGGTCTCGACGACGCCGGTGGCGACCACCTCGCCGAGATCATGACCACGATGATCGACGGCGGTCCGGACACGATGAAGGCACGAGAGTCCCTGATCGGTCTCATGGCCGACATCGTGACCCGGCGACGCGCCGAGCCCGGGCCCGACCTGGTCTCCCGGATGCTCGCCCACCCCGCCGCGTACACGGTCGAGGAGATCATCCTCGACCTCATCGTCGTCCTGGGCGGCGGCAACCAGCCCACCACCGAGTGGTTGGGCAACGCCCTGCGCCTGATGCTCACCGACGACCGGTTCGCGGCCTCGATCGTCGGGGCGCGCAGCAGCGCCCGCGAAGCCCTCAACGAGGTCCTGTGGGAGGACACCCCCACGCAGATCTACGCCGCCCGCTACGCAGTACACGACGTGCAACTCGGTGGAACGTCGATCCGCGGCGGCGACATGCTCCTCCTGGGACTGGCCGCGGCCAACCACGACCCCGACGTGCGCTCGGCGCCCACCGCGGCCGGCGATCGCGGCAACCACGCCCACCTGTCGTTCTCACACGGCGCGCACCGCTGCCCCTATCCCGCCCAGGAGATCGCCGAGGTCATCGCGATCACCGGCATCGAGGTCCTCATGGACCGACTCCCCGACCTGGAACTCGCCGTCCCCGCTCAAGAGCTCCGGTGGCGCCCGTCCCCTTGGGTACGCGGCGTCTTGTCCCTTCCGGTCACCTTCACCCCCGCGCCCCCACGAGGAGCACTCTGATGTCCTGCCCCGTACAGCATGGATCCTCTGGAACAGTCACCCTCGACCCCTACGTCAAGAACCTGCGCGCCGAACGCGAGGCCCTGTACGCCGCGGGTCCCATCACCCGTGTGGACCTGCCCGGCGGCGTGTCCGCCTGGGCCGTGACCCACCACGAGGCCGGTCGCGCCGCCCTCAACGACTCGCGCCTGGTCAAGGACATCGCGCACTGGGAGGACTTCCAGCAGGGCCGCATCCCCGAGGCCTGGCCGCTGCTCAGCACCATCCCGCCCGCGCCCACCAACCTCCTCGGCACCGACGGCGCCGAGCACAAGCGGCTGCGTCTGCTCACCGCCAAGGCGTTCTCCGCGCGCAGCATCGAGCGTCTGCGCCCGCGCGTGGAGGAGATCACCACCGAGCTACTGGACGCCATGGAGGCCAAGGCCGACGGAGGACGCCTGGACCTCAAGGGCGAGTTCGCCTTCAAGCTGCCGATGAACGTGATCGGTGAGCTCTACGGCGTGGACGCCGCCGAGCACGACTGGCTCCGCGACATGTACGTGCAGTTCTTCAGCGCGGTCACCACGCCGGAGGAGTTCATGCACACGTACAAGACCCTGGAGCGCTACTACGACGACATGATCGCCCACAAGCGCGCCAACCCGGCGGAGGACCTCACCACCGAGCTGCTCAACGCGGGCGAGAACGGCGACTCCCTCACCGACCTGGAGGTGCGCGGCACCCTGCAGGTCGTGGTCGCCGCCGGTCACGAGACCACCGTCAACCTGCTGTGCAACGCCGTCCGCGCCCTGCTGGCCCACCCCGAGCAGTTCGACCTGGTCAAGAAGGGCCAGGTCGGCTGGGACGCGGTGGTGGAGGAGACCCTGCGCTTCGACCCGCCCACCTCCAACTTCGTCTTTCGCTTCGCCACCGAGGACATCGAGATCGGCGGGACCACCATCAAGAAGGGCGAGGCGCTGATGACCTCCTACGGGGCCATCAGCCGCGACCGCGCCGAGCACGGCGAGGAGCCGCACCCCGACACCTTCGACCTGACCCGGAACAAGGGCCGTCACATCTCCTTCGGCTACGGCCCGCACGTGTGCCCGGGATCGCACCTGGCGCGAATGGAGGGCCAGATCGCCCTCCCGCTGCTGTTCGAGCGCTTCCCGGACCTGAAGCTCGCCGTCGACGACTCCGAGCTGGAGAACCACCCCTCCATTCTGGTGAACAGCCTCAAGGAACTTCCCGTCCTGCTGCGTCCCTGAGCGATCGAAAGGGCGTGGATCGTCCCCTCGACGGTCCACGCCACGGGCGTTTCAGGACGCAGTCACAAAACATTCAAGAAGTATAGAAAACAGACAGGAAGCTGCATTTCACCCTAGGATCGATGGTCCGAGGGGGTGCGCGGAGATGTCACGAAGGACGACGGCGGTGGTGGCCACGGCCCTGCTGTTCCTCACCGGCTGCGGTCTCGCGCAGGGAACGGCCCCGGCCCCCCGAGTCGAGGCCGGCCGGGGCGTCGACGCCGAAGAGGCCGCCGAGTACATGACGGCGCTGGTCCGATTCAGCGACCCCGAGGGCATGCGCGAGGGACTCACCCTCGCCGAGGAGGACTCCACCGCCCATACCTACCTGCGCCACTACGCGCAGGTGACGGCCGCCAAGGCCGAGGCGGGCGAACTCCTGGACAACGCGTCCCTGGAACCCGTCCCCGACGGTTTCCGGATGTGCCTCCCCGGGGCCGACGACTGCGCGGACTTCACCGACTTCACCGTCGGGGAGGACGACCTCCTGACCGGATTCCGGATCGACGGTCAGGACCCGGGAGAGCGCATGGTCAGCGGTCACGGGGTCGCGGCGAGCTCCGCCGGGGTCGACGTCGTCCTGCTCACCGCCTACCAGACCATCACCGACGACACCCTGGTGGTCTCCGCCGAGTTCACCACCGTCGACGACGTCGACCTGGACCTGCCCGGCGCCACCTACACGGCACCCGACGGCACTCGAAGCCGGGTGGCGGAGACCGTGGGCGAGTACTCCCTGAGGGCCGGTACCGCCACCCAGGCGGTCCTGTACTTCCCGGCCGCCCCCGTCGGTGGCAAACTCACCATCGGCGGCTGTCTCGCCGAGTGCTCGTCCCAGGTCCACCTGGACTTCCCCGTCGACTGAGGAGCCAGGGCCATCGCGGCCGTTACCCCGCCCCGATCCTGGATCCGCCACCCCGGCCTCGTTTCCTCCGTGCTAGATGATCTGCTCGGTCGGAAGCATCGTGATCTCGGTCAGGTTGACGTGTTTGGGGACCGCGCTCATGAAGGCGACCGTCTCCGCGACGTCTTCTGACGAGAGGACGTCGATCCGGGTGATCAGGTCGGCCATGAGCCTGCTCGCCGCCGGATCGGTGACGTGGTCCGGCAGTTCGGTGTCGACCATGCCCGGCTCGATCGTCGCCACGCGGATCTTCTTGCGGCCCAACTCGGTGCGCAGCAGCCTGGTGAGTTGGGTGACGTAGGCCTTGGTCGCCGAGTAGACCTGGAATCCCTCCAGGATCCGGACGGCGGCGATCGACGAGGTCGTGATGAGATCGGCGCTGCGGTCGGCGTTCGCGGCCGCCTCCAGGGACGGCACGAAGGCCTGGATGGTGTTCATGACGCCCTTGATGTTGAGGTCGATCTGGGCGTCCCAGTCCGCTGTGGCCAGGTCGGTGATGCCGGAGATGAGCTGTACACCGGCGTTCGCGAAGACGAGGTCGACCGAGCCGAGCTCGTCGGCGACCCGGTCGGCCGTCGCGAGGACGGCGGCGCGGTCGGTGACATCGGTCGGCAAGGCCAGGGCGGTTCCGCCACCGGCACGGATGCGGTCCTCGACCTGGTCGAGCCGGTCGCCGCGGCGGGCCACCAGCGCCACCTTCGCGCCGAGTTCCGCGAAGCGGACGGCGGTCGCTTCACCGATGCCGCTGGAGGCACCGGTCACCACGGCGACACGCCCGGCGAGCCGGGTTCCGGAGACGACCTGGGCGGAGGGCCGGATGCTCTGCGTTGTGTTCATGTCGACAAGCATGCGGTCGGTTCCGCCGAGCCGGGGGGTAGTGGTACGGCCCCCCGCTAGCCGGGGCTCGCGCCGTGCTCGTCAGTAGGCTCAGGGCATGCCACGCACTGAGCTGGGCCGGTTCCTCATGACCCGCCGCGCCAAGGTGACACCGGAGGCCGTCGGAATGCCCGCGACGGGCGAGCGCCGTGTTCCCGGCCTGCGCCGCGACGAGGTCGCCACGATCGCCGAAGTGAGCGTCGACTACTACCGCCGTTTGGAGCAGGGCAAGGAGACCCGCCCCTCGGAGGTGGTCCTCGCCGGCCTCTGCCGGGCACTGCGGCTGACCGAGGCAGAGAACCGGCACCTGTACGCCCTGGCCGGTGCGGCACACCGACTCGGTGAAGAGGCGACGATCCAGCCGGTGCCGGCGGAGTTGCTGAACCTGATGGATTCGTGGAGTCACTCGGGCGCGATCGTGCTGGATCCGGTGCTCGACGTCCTGGCGATGAACACCCGGGCACAGGAGCTGTTCGCCGGTTTCGAGGAGACCGCGAACCTGCTGGAGATGGTCCTGCTGGACCCCGAGGGTCGCCGGTTCTTCGTCGAGTGGCAGGCCTCCGCCGAGGCGACCGTGGCCAACCTGCGCGCCAGCGCCGACTTCTCCGTGGCTCCCGCCCGGCTCCGGGAGCTGCTCGACCGATTGGAGGCCGAGAGCCCGGAGTTCCCCGGTCTGTGGGCGCGCCACGACGTGCGGCCCAAGACCCATGAGACGAAGGTGTTGCGCCACCCCGCCCGGGGTCCACTGGGCATCGAGTTCCACGCCTTCAACGTCGCCAGCGTGCCCGGGTACCAGCTCCTGATCTACCAGGAGCAGGGAGCCGAGGAGGAGCGCCGTGGAACTTAGCGTTTCCCACTCGCCTGTGGAACCCATGCCGGCGAACAGGACCGTGCCTTGGGCGAAACTCACCGACGCGGCCACACCGATGGCCTGCGTGAAGGTGGCGAACAACGATCGGTCGTCGGTGGGTCCGTGTCCAGTGAACCCGGCGCAGAACACACGAGGAGCGCCTGGACATTCTTCAGCTTCCGGTGGACTCCGCCGGGGATCAAAGGGCCCGCGCGACGTGCTCTCGGGCGCGCCGAAGGGCGATGGAAGTGCCACGCGCCCATGGGGAACACCTAGTTCGGCGTGCGGGGTATCGTCACCACCCACAGGAAGACGGCGACGTCGGTATCCGCTTCGAACGTGTAGTCGGCGGTGTTCTCGATCCGTGCCGATCCTCCTTCGGTGACGTTCAGGTCCGATGACCCCGATCGGACCCGAAGCCGGCCGTGGAGAACGTGCGCCATCGACTCGGGCGCGTTCATGGCGGGAGAGGCGTGATAGCGATCGCCCTCGACCAGGTGCCACTTCCACAGCTCGACGAACACCTGGCTCGACTCGACCGCCTGTAGCAGGCACGCCCAACTCCCGGTCGGGGTCGACCACACCTGGACCCCCTCGGGGGAACCCTCCCCGAGCACACCGACCAGTGCCGGGAACGTCGTGCCCAGCGCGGACGCGATCCGGTCGATCGTCGCCAGACTCGGGTTCGCCTGACCTAATTCGATCTGCGTGAGCATCCGTCGGCTCACACCGCTGAGTTCGGCGAGCCTCACCACGCTCAGGTCCTTGCCTCGCCGCACCGCACGGATGCGGTTGCCCAGGAGGACGACGACCTCTGGTCGAATCCGCTCGCTCATGAACCCCTCAGTCAGTACCTCAGGACGCACCCAAGGTGGGCACTATAATGCTCACCATGCCCTCGTTCGGTCACCGTACCGACCGGCCTGCCATACGCATACGTCAAGGTGAGAGGCGCGAATGACCCGGACCCAAGCGATTCCGCCGTCGCCGGAAACAGGCGCGTCGCAGCCCAAGCTCAGCATCCTACGATGGCAGGCCGCCTACGGCACCCTCGGAATACCCCAGGCCGCCGCACCCATCGCCTTCGGTCTGCTGGCCCTACCCCTGACGGGTTCGGTCGAGTCGGGCGCCGCGATGGTCTTCGCCATGACCACGGCACAGATTCTCGGCGCCGTTCCCGTGTCACGCCTGGGCAGGCGCTTCAACGGCGTGCACTATCTACGGGCCCTCATCGCCGTGCGCACCATCGCTCTCGCCGCGGTCACCGTGCTGGCGGCCGTGGGCGCCCCGTTCGCGTTCCTCATGATCGCGGTCGTCGCCGCGGGCGCCGTCAACGGAGCGGCCTACGGATACCAGCGCACCCTCCTCAACCACCTGGTCACCCCGGACCGGCTGCCCCGGGCGTTGGGCGTGGCCGCGACGCTGAACGAGATCAACTTCGCGTTGTCGCCCGTGCTCGCGTCCCTGCTCGGCGCGATCTCCCCGGTATGGGCCATGGCGGTCATCACCGCGCTCGGGGTGGGGCCGATCCTTCTGACGCCCCGGATTCCGCAAGCACGCGGACCGAACCAAGACTCGGCCGCCGGCGGTAAGGAGCGGGTCCCGGCTGAGGCGTTTCTCTGGCTGTTCTGCGCGGCCGCGGGCGGCGGTGCGGTCGCGGCCGTCGAGGTCGGCGCCGTGTCGTTCGCGCTCTCCTTCGGACTCGCACCGGGCTGGGCCTTCCTCTTCGCCTCCGTACTGTGCGTCGGCGCGGTCATCGGCGGCGTATGGGTCAGTTTCCGCAACCGTATGCCGGAACGCTGGAAGGTCGCCTGCTTCCTCGCGGTGAGCACCGCGGCGTCCGGGGTGATCCTCATCGGGGAACACATCGCCCTGACCCTGGCGGGCGCGGCGGTCCTGGGGTTCTTCCTGCCGCTCCTGGGGACCTTCTACTCGCTGGTCCTGGACGAACTCGCACCGCCCGACCGTCGAGCGGAGATGTTCGCCTTCCTGCGCACGGCGAGCGCGATCGGCATCATCGCCACCAGCGGACTGCTCGCTCTCCTGGGGTTGCGGGCCGCGCTCATCGGCAGTACCGCACTGCTGCTGACCGCGTCGTGTCTGGCCGTTCTCCACGCCACCTGGTCCGTGCGTGGTCCAAACGCACACACCGTGTAGCGCACCGCGAGTCACGCCCTGTCTCGTGCCGGGATCGCCTTCCGTCACCCACGGGCCGAACCTGGGGTGGATGGAAGAGGGCGACACCGAGAAAGCATTCCGGTCACCAGGCGTCCGTGACATCTTTTGGACGGGTCATGTCACGAAGCCAGATCCTGGTCGAGGCCGCCTGTACCGTCCCGCCGAAGATCGCGGCCCGCTCGCGGCCCCGGTAGACCGCCTGGCCGAACCCGCGCCGGGGACGCGAGACCTCCACCTTGCCGGCCGTGCTCGGCGTCCCCCGCGCCCTCATCTGCTACGAACACCCGGTTGGGCATACCGATGACTTTCGAGCCGAGCCCTGAGCTTCACTCGTCCGGGGAAAGGTCCTGTTTGTGTGCCAGGCGTTCCCAGGCGTCGGAGAGGTTGCGCAGGTCGTTCACCACTCGCGCGCGCTCCTCCGAGGAGAACCCGGCCAACAACAGTTCGTCGAGGTGGGCCGCGTGTACTGCGGTTTCGGCGAGAATCCGTTCCCCCTCAGCCGTGAGGTAGAGAAGCTTGCGCCGTGTGTCGCTCGTGCAGGTGCGGCGCTCGATGAGCTGGCGGCGGTCCAGCCTGCGGGCGACATCGGCCATGGTGGATCGGTCGAGCGCGGCCATGACCGCCAACGACCCCTGGTCGCCCCCGGGTGTGCGCTGGATCGCGCGCATCACGGCGAACTGCGGGCCGGTGAGCGTGGAGTCGACGACGCTCACCCACAGCGCCGTGTAGGTCTGGTAGAGCCGCCGTATCAAGTAGCCGGGGGCAGTGAGCAGCTCGGGGGGCACTTCGGGGTGTGGTTCGCTCTGTTGCCCCGTGTGGCGCGTGTGCTCCATCCGGTCGCTATCACCCACTGTTCTCTCCTTCGAATCGTGGCCTCTACGCCGGGCTGGACGTGTCGTCGGCCCGGATGACGCGGCGCTTCCCGGTCAGCCCGAGGGCGACCCTATATCGCGAGGAACCGCAGTCGTCACGACACCCTCCAGGCGAACATTGCAGACACATCACGCGAACCAGACTTTTCACAGAACCTCTTGACGTGAGCTGGGTTACATGTAGATAGTCAGTATACGGATTATCCGGGTACGGATGATCTGCGGGCGGTCGCGGCCCCGAGCCACGCCCGTCCGCGGCAAACCACCCACGGTTGGAGGAGCCATGGACCAGAACAACCTCAATGACTTGTGTGTACGCCAGTTGTCCCTGAGCGGTGTTCGCGACGGTGAAACCCTGGCGGTGCTCTCCCAAGGGGACGAACGCGCCTCCTACGCCGACGCCTTCCTCTTCGCCGCCCAGGAACTCGGCGCGAACACGTTCCACATGCGGCTGCCCAGCGCACGCGGTGACGCGGGCGCGTGGGCGGTCGGCGAATCCGGCCTGGCCGGCAACCAGGTCGCCGTCGACGCCCTCAAACAGGCCGACATGCTCATCGACCTCACGTTCCTGCTCTTCAGCAAGGAGCAGTTCGAGATCCAGGGCGCCGGCACCCGCATCCTGACGGTGGTCGAGCCGCCCGAGCTGTTGTCCCGCCTGATGCCCACCCGCGAACTGCGAGAGCGGGTGGAGGTCGGTGCCGAGATCCTCTCCAAGGCACAGACCATGCGCATCACCAGTCCGGGCGGCACCGACGTGACCTACCGGCTGGGTGTGTACCCCACCATGAGCGAGTACGGCTACACCGACAAGCCGGGCCGGTGGGACCACTGGCCGGCCGCGTTCGTGTTCACCGGAGCAGCCGACGACGGGGTGGACGGGACCATCGTTCTCTCGCCGGGCGACGTCTTGTTGCCGTTCAACACCTATGTGCAGTCGCCGGTGACCCTGACGATCGAGAAGGGGTTCATCACCGACATTCGCGGCGGCTTGGACGCCGAGCTCCTGTCGTCCTACATCGCCTCCTTCAACGATCCCCGCGGCTACGGGATGTCCCACGTCGGCTGGGGGCTGGACGAGCGCGCCCAATGGCACGGCCTGACGCAGTTCCCCGGAGGCATGGGCATGGAGTTGCGGTCCTTCTACGGCAACGTCATGTTCTCCATCGGTCCCAACAACGAGTTGGGCGGGCCCAACGACACTCCCTGCCACTTCGACATCCCCATGCGCAATTGCAGTCTCTTCCTGGACGGCGAGCCGATCGTGTTGGACGGTGACATCACCGTGCCCGAGATGCGTCCCGCCGAACGCCGTTGACCCCTGCCCGCACTGCCGTGCACCTTGAACAGAGGAGGAACCGGTGACCGACTACCGGATCGGCCTGGTCGTTCCCAGCTCCAACCTGACCATGGAGACCGAACTTCCGCGCATGCTCCGCGCGCGGGAGACGGAGCGACCCGAGGAACGCTTCACTTTCCACAGCGCACGAACACGCATGCAGCAGGTGACGCCCGAGCAGCTGCGGTCGATGAACCAGCAGAGCGAGCGCGCCGCCGCCGAGCTGGCGGACGCGCGGCCGCACGCCGTGGCGTCGGCGTGCCTGGTCGCCATCATGGCCCAGGGCCCCGGCTACCACTGCACTGCCGAGGACACCATCCGCGATGTACTCGACGCCGAGGGCGCCTCGGCCCCGGTCGTGTCCAGCGCCGGTGCCCTGCTGTCGGGGATCTCGGCGCTGGGGGCGAAGCGCGTCGCCATCATCACGCCCTACATGAAGCCGCTGACCAAGATGGTAGCCGACTACATCGAGGACAGCGGGATCGAGGTGGTCGACGCGGTCAGCCTGGAGGTGTCCGACAACCTCGCGGTCGCCGGGCTCGACCCGGCCGATCTGGAACAGCACAGCCAACGGCTGAACCTGAGCCGGGCCGATGCGCTGGTGACCTCGGCGTGTGTGCAGATGCCGTCGCTGCCGGCGATCCCTGCCCTGGAGAAGCGCGTGAACCTGCCCGTGCTCTCGGCGGCGACCGCGACCACCCACCGGCTGCTCAGCGAGCTCGGCCTGCGGACCGAGGTCCCCGACGCCGGTAGTCTGCTGAGCGGCAACCACCCCGGGGCCTGACATGAGAGAGTTCCTCGCCTCCCGGGGGGTCCACCCCTCGCTGCACACGTACTTCGTCACGGCGCTGTCCTACATGGCGCTGGGCCTGTTCTCGTCGCTGATCATCGGCCTGATCCTGGAGACCATTGGTGACCAGGCCGGAATCGGTTGGCTGACCGAGGCCGGGGTCATGACCATGGCGATGTTGGGGCCGGCCATCGGCGCGGCCGTGGGCTACTCGTTGAATGCACCGGCGCTGGTGCTGTTCTCGGCGGTGGCCACCGGGGCCTTCGGTGCCGAACTGGGCGGCCCCGCCGGGGCCTTCCTGGCCGCGGTGCTGGCCACCGAGGTCGGAAAGCTGGTCTCCGGACAATCCCGCTTGGACATCGTGCTGACCCCGTCGGTCACCGTACTGACCGGTTTCGGGGTGTCGTGGGTGGTCGGCCCGGCCATCGACAGCGGGATGCGCGGACTCGGCCAGATCATCATGTGGGCCACCGAACAGCAGCCGGTGCTGATGAGCGTCGTGGTGGCCGCCCTCATGGGCATCGCGCTCACCCTGCCCATCTCCAGCGCGGCCATCGCGGTCATGCTGGACCTGAGCGGACTCGCGGCAGGGGCGGCGACGATCGGGTGCGCAGCGCAGATGATCGGCCTCGCGGTCACCGGCTTTCGGGAGAACGGTTGGGGCGGGGTGGTCTCGCTCGGATTGGGCACCTCGATGCTGCAAGTGCCCAACATCGTGCGCAACCCGCTCCTGTTCGTCCCACCGACGGTCGCCGGCGCCGTACTGGCCCCCATCGCGACGGTGGGTTTCGCGATGGAGGGAAACGCTGCCGGCGCCGGTATGGGCACCTCCGGCTTCGTCGGTCCACTCATGACCGTCGAGACGATGGGTTTCAGCACCGAGGTGTTGCTGCTCATCGCGGCCTTCCACTTCGTCCTACCGGCTCTGGTCGCCTGGTTGGTCTACCTGCCCATGCGCCGTATGTCCTGGATCGGTGAGAACGACCAGCTGATCCGCCAGAGCTAGAACATCGACCCCCTGTGGCTAATCGCACTCTCACACCTGTTGGAGTAAGGATGTCGTCCCGTCAGTCCTATGAAGTGGTCATCGCCGGAGGTGGCCTCGGAGGCCTCACGGCCGCCCTGGCCATGCGCCGCCGCGGTCTGCGCGTCACCGTCCTGGAACAGGCCCCCGAACTGGGCGAGGTCGGTGCCGGAATCCAGTCCGCACCCAACGCCAGCCGGATCCTCGTCCACCTAGGCCTGCGCGAGAAGCTCGAGGAGATCCGCACCGAACCGCAGGACCAGGTCCGGCGGCGATGGAAGGACGGCAGCGTCATCGGTCAGACCCCGCTGGGCGACCGGTGCAAGCGTGAGTTCAACGCTCCCTACTGGCACTACCACCGGGCCGACCTGCACCGCGTCATCCTGGACGCGTGCACCGACCCGGCGGGTGCCGGTCCCCCCGTACAGGTGGAGATCAACAGCCCGGTCACCGACGTCGACGACAGCGACCCCGAACGTCCCGTGGCGGTGACCGCCGACGGCCGCCGTTACACCGCCGATGTGCTCATCGGCGCGGACGGTCTGAAGTCCCGCGTCCGTGACGCGGCCGGTTTCCCCGACACGCTGCGGTTCTCCGGTGAGATGGCCTACCGGGCCCTCATCCCCGGGGACAAAATCGCCGCCGACCCCGCCACCCGTTGGTTGGTCGACCGGTTCCAGAGCACCATCTGGTACGGGCCCGGGCGCCACCTGGTGCACTACGTGATCAACGGGGGCGAGTACCTGAACGTGGTGGCGATCGTGCCGTGCCCGCCCGAACTCGCCTCGCACAGTTCGGTGCCGACCTCGGTCCAGGAACTGGCCGACGCCTTCCCCGGCTGGGACGACCGGGTGGCCACCATGCTCTCCAAGGCCGAGAGCACCGGCGCCTGGCCGCTCTACTACCGCCGCCCCGACCCGGTCTGGGTGAACGGAAGGATCGCCCTGCTCGGTGACGCCTGCCACGCGATGCTCCCTTACCAGGCCCAGGGCGCCTCACAAGCGATGGAGGACGCCGCTGTCCTGGCCGAGGAGCTGGGCGCGGTCACCGTCGACAAAGCACCGGAGGCACTGGCACGCTACGTCTCCCGCCGCGCGCACCGGGCCGGCATGGTCCAGGAGGCGTCGCTGGCCAACATGGAGCTGTACCACCTGCCTGACGGTCCCGAGCAGGAGGAACGCGACCGCAAGCTCCGTGACTTCCACGGGGAATCGGCGATCTCCTACGAACTGTTGTGGCGTGGGACACCGCTCGACGATTCCGACTCCGAATCCTTCTCCTACCAGTTCATCCGCTGAGGAGACCCATGAAGCCCGCCGCATTCACCTACCACCGCGCCCGCGACGTCGACGGGGCCGTCGACCTGCTCACAGAGCTCGGCGACGACACCAAGATCATCGCCGGTGGGCAGAGCCTGGTCCCGATGATGAACTTCAGACTGGCCAGGCCCGCCCATCTGGTCGACGTCACGGCTCTTCCCGGCCTGTCCACCATCAGCACCGACGAGGAAGGGCTGCACATCGGCCCCCTCACCACCCATCGGGCCGTTGAGACCGCACCCGATTCCGTCATCGGCACCGACCACGCGGTCCTGCGTGAGGCGATGGCCTGGGTGGGGCACCTGCCGATCCGCACACTGGGCACGGTGGGCGGCAGTCTCGCCCACGGGGACGCGACCGCCGAGTGGTGCCTGCTGGCGGTCCTGCTCGACGCCCGGGTCGTCGTCCGTGGCCCCGGGGGCGCGCAGCGCACCATCGAGGCCGCCGACCTCTTCCTCGGCTTCTACATGACGACCCTGGCACCCGACGAGATCATCGTGGACGTGGTCTTTCCGAAGCCGGCTCCGCACTGCGCGCTCACCGAGTTCGCCGAACGCGCCGGGGACTTCGCGGCCGTGGCTGCCGCGGTCGACCTCGACCTGGCCGCGGACGGCACCGTCCGCGGCGGCCGGGTGGCCCTGGGCGGGGTGGCCCCGGTCCCGGTGCGCGTACCCGAGGCCGAGGCGGTGCTCCAGGACGGCGGCACGGCCGGGCCCGAACTGTTCGCCGCGTGCGCCGAAGCGGCCGAGGCGGCGATCGACCCCCCGTCGGACGCCGACGGCAGCTCTGACTACCGCCGGGTCCTGGCCCGGACACTCATCGTTCGTGCATGCGAGGAGGCCGTTGCCCGATGACCAGCACCGATGTAGCCCCGGAGAAGGGGGCTTGGACCGGAACCGCGGTCCGCCGCAAGGAGGACACCCGCCTGCTCAGCGGCGCGGGCACGTTCGTCGACGACATCACCCTGCCGCGCATGGCGCACGCCCAGTTCGTGCGCGCCACGGTCGCCTCGGGGCGGCTGCTGTCGGTCGACCTGTCCGAGGTCCGCCGTGTTCCCGGGGTGATCGCCGCCTACACCGCCGCCGACCTGGACCTGAACGACATCACCGCGGTCCTGGACCGGCCCCTCGAGGAGTTCGTTCCCACCGCCATGCCCATCCTGGCCCGGGACCGAGTCCGGTTCGCCGGTGAACCCGTGGCCATCGTCATCGCCGAGGACGCCTACGCGGTCGAGGACGGTGTCGAAGCGGCACAGGTGGAGTACGAGGCCCTCGACGCGGTCCCCTCCGAAGAGGTCGCGTTGTCCGAAGGGGCACCCACCGTCCACGACGAGGTCCCGGGCAACACGCTGCTGGACGTGTCCATGTTCGCCACCGAGGGCATCGACGACGTGTTCGCCTCGGCCGACTGCGTGGTACGGGTCGACACGCGCAGCAGCCGGCAGAACGCCCTGCCGCTGGAGACACGCGGCGTCGTCGCCTCCTGGCAGGCACGCGACGAGAACCTGCTGGTGCAGACCTGCACCCAGGTGCCCCACACGGTCCGCACCGCCATGGCTCGCTCGCTGGGCCTGGCCGAGAACCGGGTACGTGTCACGGTCGGCGACATGGGTGGCGGTTTCGGTATCAAGTGCGTGGTCGGACGCGAGGAGATCGCGGCGGCCGCGGCCGCCCTGCGCGTGGGACGGCCCGTCAAGTGGATCGAGGACCGCAAGGACGCGCTCACCGCTTCGTTCCTGGGCCGCGAACAGCACTACGACGCGCGCGCCGCCTTCGACTCCGAGGGCAAGATCCTTGCCCTGGACACCGACATCGTCTGCGACATGGGGGCCTACTCCTGCTACCCCTTCACCGCGGGCATCGAGCCGCTGATGGCCTCCGCCGAGATGCCCGGCGTTTACAAGGTGCCCGCCTATCGGGTGAGGGCCCGCGGGATCACCACGAACAAGGCACCCACCGCCCCCTACCGCGGGGTGAGCCGGCCGCAGTTCGTGATGACGATGGAGCGGCTGTTCGAACGCGCAGCCCGGGAGCTGGACATGGACCCGGTGGAGATCCGCCGGCGCAACGTGATCACCCAGTTCCCTTACACCGGGGTCAACGCCATCACCTACGACCCGGGTTCCTACCTGGAGGCACTCGATTTGGCCGAACGGCTGGTCAAGGACGAGGGTTGGTACGAACTGCGCGAGTCGGCCGCCGCGCAGGGGCGCACTATCGGCATCGGCTACTGCTGTTTCAACGAACGCAGCGGTTACGGCTCGGACGCCTTCGCCAAGCGCAAGATGAGCGTGGTGCCCGGATACGACCTGGCCGAGGCCCGGATGGACACCTCTGGAACGGTGGTGGTGAGCACCGGCACACTCAGCCACGGCCAGAGCCACGAGACGACCATGGCCCAGATCGCCGCCGACCGGCTCGGGCTCAACCCGGACCAGGTCAAGATCCAGCAGGGTGACACCGAACGCATCGCCTACGGATGGGGCACCTTCGCGAGCCGCTCCATCACCATCGGTGGCAGTGCCGTCTCCCGGGCGGCCGACCGGCTCGGCGAGAAACTGCTGCACCTCGGTTCCCACATGCTGGAGACCACACCCGACGGCGTCGAGCTTTACGACGGCACGGTCCGCCGGATCGACGACCCCGACCAGGCGGTCAGCTACGTGGACATCGCCGACATCGCCTACCTGCGGCCCAACCTGCTGCCTAAGGCGACCGAGCCCGGACTCACCGGCTCCGGCGACTTCGACACCCCGGGCGACGGGACCTTCTCCAACTCCACCCACGCCGTGGTCACCGAACTGCACCCGGGCACCGGGAAGGTGGAGATCCTGCGTTACCTCTGCGTGGAGGACTGCGGGGTGGCCATCAACCCGCAGGTCGTCGACGGCCAGGCCCGCGGAGGGATCGCCCAGGGCATCGCCGGGGCCCTGTACGAACGCATCACCTACGACGACCAGGGCGAACCCTCGGCGGCCAGCTTCATCGACTACAAGGTGCCCACCGCGGCCGAGATCCCCGACGTGGCGATCAGCCACCTGGAGACGCCCTCCCTGCTCACCGAGAGCGGTGCGAAGGGCAGCGGAGAGGGCGGCACCATCGGCGCCCCGGCGGCGGTGGTCAACTCCGTCAACGACGCCCTGCGCCACACCGGAGTCGAGTTCGACGCGACGCCCATCACCCCGGAACAGGTGCAGCACGCATTGGAGGCCCACTCATGACCGACCGTCTCCTGATCACCCTCACCGTCAACGGTGAGGAACACGAACTGCTCACGCCTGCACGCCGCACACTGGTGGACGTCCTGCGCCACGACCTGCGCCTGACCGGGACCCACGTGGGCTGTGAACACGGCGTGTGCGGTGCCTGCACCGTCCTGGTCGACGGGTCACCGGCCCGCGCCTGCCTGATGTTCGCCGTCCAGGCGGAGGGGCGGGAGATCCGCACCGTGGAGTCGCTCGCGGGTCCCGACGGCCTGGGTGACCTGCAGCGCAAGTTCTCCGAGCACCACGCGCTTCAGTGCGGTTTCTGCACACCGGGGTTCCTGATGTTGGCCGAAGGGTTCCTGGCCGACAACCCTGAACCCACCCGGGAGGAGATCCGGGAAGCGGCCTCCTCCAACCTGTGCCGGTGCACCGGCTATCAGACCATCGTCGACGCCATCGGGGCGTGCGCGGACGAACGCAGGGAAGCCTGCGGCGCCGTGTGCGCCCGATCCGCCGACAGCCCCGCCGATGAGAGGAGCCGGGCATGATCCTGGAGAAGAGCACATTCGTCGAGGCCTCCCCCGAGGAGGTCTTCACCGCGGTCAACGACGTCAAACGGATCGTGACCTGCGTCCCCGGTGCGGCGCTGGACGGCCGGGACGGCGACACCTACCAGGGAAACGTCAAGGTCAAGGTGGGGCCGATCAGCGCCGCCTACTCCGGCACGGTGCGTTTCCTCGACGTCGACGCCGACCAGCGCACGTTGCGGGTGCAGGCACGCGGTTCCGAGGCCGGCGGCAGCGGCGACGCCGAAGCCGCGGTGACCCTCGGTGTCGTCGAACGCGACGGAGGCTCCGTCCTCAACATTGAGGCCGACCTGCTGATCCGCGGGAAGATCGCCCAGTTCGGCAAGGCCGCAATCGGGGCCGTCTCCGACCGGCTGCTCCAGCAGTTCGCCGACAACCTCTCCCGGATGCTGCGTGAGGGGTCGGGCGCGGAGCCCGCCGTTGCCTCCGCCCCGTCGGGTCAGGTCCCGGCCCAGGGGCAGCCGGTCGCCGCTGCTGCTCCCGCGACGGCCGGCGACGAGCTCGACGGTCTGGGTCTGCTCGTCGGCCCCAGGACCAAGAAGCTGATCCCGTATGTCGGTGCCTTCGCCGTCGGGGTGCTACAGGGTCTCCTGATCGGCAAGCTTGCCTCGCAGTCCAAACAGATCGCCCTGCTGAAGGAGGTTCGCCGTGGCTGAACTGGACACCTACGGTGATTCGACGGCAGACACCTACGCTCAGGCCGGTTTCGGTTCCCAGGTGCGGCGCGGCACGCGCCCCGCGGTGGTCGTGGTCGACCTGAGCCGCGGGTTCACCGAACCGGACTTCCCCAGCGGCGCCGACCTCACCTCGACCGTGCACTCCACCGCCCGCCTCGTGGAGAGCGCCCACGCCGCCTCGGTCCCGGTCATCTACACCGTCATCGCCTACTCCGAGGAGGAGATCGCCGGCGACTGGTACCGGTGGCTGGACAAGGCCCCGGGCATGCGTGGAATGCGCGAGGGCAGCTCGGCCGTGGAGCTCGACCCACGGCTGACGCGCGGTGATCGCGACCCCCTCATTGTGAAGAAGGGCGCGTCGGCCTTCGCCGGCACGCCACTGGCCACCATGCTCACCGGGCTGAACAGGGACACGGTACTGGTGTGCGGCGCGACCACGAGCGGATGCGTGCGCGCGACCGCGGTGGACGCCGTACAGGCGGGTTTCTCCGCACTGGTCCCGCGCGACTGCGTGGGGGACCGGGCTGAGGGCCCGCAGGAGGCGGCACTGTTCGATCTGGACGCCAAGTACGCCGACGTCGTCGGGCTCGACGACGCCCGGACCTACCTCTTCCAGGCCCGGGCATGAGCCGCCCCCACCCGCATCTCCAGGAGGAAACGACCATGTCCGACAGACCGATCCACCAGGAGGCCCTCGCCGACCTCGCCGACGTTCCCGCCGTTGGGCGCTGGTTCCGCTCGGGTGGCCTCCGGTTGCACGCGCTCGACTACGGGGCCGTCGAGCAGGCCTCCGGGGTACAGGAGCGGCCCAGTGTGCTCATCCTGCCCGGGATCACCAGCCCCGCGATCTCCATGGACTTCGTCGCCCGCCGACTCACCGACCTGGTCCGGCCTGTGGTCGTGGACCTGCGGGGCCGAGGCCTGTCCGACGCCCCGGACGACGGTGACTACAGCCTGGGCGCCTACACCGACGACGTCGAGGCCGCGGTCGAAGGGTTGGGGCTGGGCCGGACGGTCCTGCTGGGGCACTCGCTGGGTGCGCGCATCGCCGCGGCCGCCGCGATCCGTCCCGGTGCCGCCTACGCCGGGTCGATCCTGGTCGACCCGCCGATGAGCGGGCCGGGGCGCGGTCCCTACCCCACGACCCTCGAAGCCTTCCGCAAGCAGCTGGAACAGGCCCGGCGCGGCACCGACGCCGAGGAGGTGGCCGGGTTCTGGCCGCGCTGGACGCTGCGCGAGCGCGAGCTGCGGGCGCGGTGGCTGGCCAGCTGCGCCTCCGAGTCGATCGACGCCACCCACCGTGGATTCGAGACGGAGGACTTCTTCGACTACTGGGACTCGGTCCCGCAGCCCACCACACTCGTGTACGGCGCGGACAGCCCGGTCGTCGACGCGGCCGGAGCGAAGGAGGCGGCGTCGGCCAACTCCGGGGCGCGTCTGGTGGAGGTCGTGAACGCCGGTCACATGGTCTTCTGGGACGCCCCCGAGGGGGCGCTGACCGCCGTCCGCGAGGCGTTGAACGCGACGCCGACGGGCTGAAGCCGCAACACCGTGTCCGGGTGGCCGCGTCCTCCGGCCCGGACCTCGCCGTGTGGGCTCCCGGTGTCTCAGGGCCCTCACGGCGTATCCGTGGTATTCAGGTGCGTCGCGTACAGGTCGGGTTTGACGAAGACCTCGAGCCGCTCGACCGTGGCCGGCGATCCCCATGCCTCCATCGCCCCTGCATCAAGCCCAGGCGCAGGGGCACACCACGTCAGGCCGGGCCGTGGCAAGCTCAAGGAACGGACAGTGGTGCACCCCGAGCCGCTCGGCGATCTCGGTGATCTCCAACGGTCGGTTCGCGCTACGCAGGAGCCGTAACACCTGCTCCCGGCGTCCTGCCGTGCGTCGGTCCCGTTGGGGCTCCGTGGGCTGGCGCCTCACTGCCCGGCCTGCGGGGGAAGACTCGCCACCAGGGGCGTGTACACCCCGACCACGCCGACCTTGGAGGCGCCACCGGGTGAGTCCAACGGGTCCTTGCGGCCCGGCAGGGGCTGTGTGAAGAACTCTTCGTTATCGACCAGGTAGGCCCCGAACTCCGCGGGCAGGTCGTCCTCGTAGTAGATCGCCTCGACCGGGCACACCGGTTCGCAGGCACCACAGTCCACACACTCGTCGGGGTGGCTGTAGAGCATCCGGTCACCCTCGTAGATGCAGTCGACCGGGCATTCGTCGATGCAGGACCGATCCAGCACGTCCACGCACGGTTGAGCAATCACGTAAGTTATGACCCGATTGTATACAAGTGGTTCTTGTGAAAATCAGGGGAGCTGCGCCGCCGGGTCGGGGCGGAGCAGATGCGGGGGAGTAGTTCGACGACCGAGTCCTCGCCCAACAGACCGGCTTCCACAGGGTGGGGCGGATCCACCCCGCTGGACCCACTCCCGGAAATCGGCGAAGGTCACCGACAGCCTCTGCGCGTGCCTCGGGTCCGGACCGTCCATGGCCTGGGGACGTGCCTGTGGGGTTGGAGTGTGTTGCTGCTGTTACCGCATTCGGCGATCTGCTGACCGGCGCCGACCTGGTCGCCGGCCTCCAGGACCAACGTTCCTCGGCGCAGATGGGCCAGGAGGATATGGGCCGACAGATCGGGTTAGGCGATCACCACGAAATTGTCGATCATGGCCGGTGCGCCCCGCGCCTCCCGGGAGGGTCGGCCCAACACGTAGGGCGCCCGGGCCAGAACGGACCTGTGTGCTTTGTGGTTGTATTCACCGTCGTGCGTCGCCATGACCATGCCGTCGATGGGTTCCAGGACCGGACGGCCGTGGGGCAGGAAACGCTCCGGTGGTTCCGTGGCCAGCACGCTGCGCCAGTCCCTCGCCCGCACCACTGGTTCTGTTCGTCGACCCCGACGAAGTCGATGGCGTAGCGAGAGGCGAAGGCCGCCGTGCCATGGCTGGGCACGCGCCGCATCGGACTGTTGCGGACCGACCACCGTCCGGTGAACGGTAGAGCGAGAACGGTGACCGAGCCCATGTGTGCCCCCTCGACGCAGGTGCCCCTGTCTCGAAGTTATGCGGTCAATAGCCGTGTGACCAGGGGACACAATGCATGTGGCTGAGAGGGCCCGTGGTGCTGTGCAGGGACCGGGCCCGTTCCGGTCGATCCCTGCCGGGCCGCGACTAGTCCGTTTCGTGCCGAGTGTCATGGAGGTTCTGGCGTGTGCCGGGATCGCCTCCCGTCACCTGGGAAGTGGGGGAGCGACCCTGAAGGTCACTCACCCGTGGACACGGGGCATCGCCTCTATCTCGTTCTGGGGCGGACACTGGTTGTGGGGGTGTTCGTTATGTCTGGATCGGGTTGGGTGTACAAGCGGTGCGGGTGCCGTGGTGTGAGGGGTGTGAAGGCTCGGGAGGGCCGGTGCCCCGGGCTGTCTCGGCGGGGGCACGGGAGTTGGTATTTCGCGCTGGAGTTGGACCATCTCCCGGGTGGTCGGCGTCGGGTGCGTCGGGGTGAGGTCGTGGGGTTGCGCTGGCCCGATATCGATCTGGTGCGGGGGACGATGCGGGTGGAGCGCCAGCTGCAGTCCCATCAGGGCAGGTTGGTGGAGCTGGCTCCCAAGAGCGCGACGAGTCGGCGGATGCTGTCGGTGGACCACACCACCTTGGGGGTGTTGCGCCGCCACCAGTGGCACCGACAGCAGGAAGCGCGGGGGCAGGGGCGGGTGTGGGATTCGCGGGGGTTCGTGTTCACCGCCCTGCGGGGCGGCGCGCTGGCTCCGGAGCGGTTGTCACGCCTGTTTCGGAAGCTGAACATCTCCAGTGGGTTGCCGCCGGTGCGGTTGCACGACCTGCGCCATGGAGCGGCGACGTTGGCGTTGGCGGCGGGGGTGGAGCTGAAGGTGGTCCAAGCGATGTTGGGGCACGCGAGCATCGTGTTGACGGCGGACACCTATTCCACGGTGTTGCCGCAGGTGGCGCGGGAAGCGGCGGAGCGCACGGCGTGGCTGGTGCTGCGCGATTCGGGCAGAGCCCATCGGCGAGGAACTGCACGAAGGGTGCGTCGGGGGCCGGCTCCACCTTGGCCCCATCCTGGCCCCATCAGTGGGATCGGACGATGAGGGTGAGGCCGTTGCACCCCGTCTGAACTGGGGTTTTATGGCGCACCCAGCCCGACACAATGCGAACCTCCAGTCTGTGATCGAGGGACCACAGATTGAACTTCTCCCTGCTCACGCCAAGGTCCGCAGGGACGGGTACCACGGTTCGCGGGCTGAGCGTCAGGGCGCGGGGGAGTGAGCGCAATGACTTCTCCCCGTTGGTCCCGCTGGGTCACCATCGCCGCTGTGCTGCTGCTAGCGCTCATCGCTGCGGTGGTGAGCTACAGCCACATGTACGAATTGGCCCTTCGCCATGGCGAGCCGGGGTGGCGCGCGGCTCTGTTTCCACTGTCAGTCGACGGCATGATCGTCGCCTCCTCGATGACGCTGTTGAGCGACGCTCGCAACGGGCGCAAGGGCGGGATCCTGCCCTGGACTCTGTTGATCATTGGCTCGGGTGCGTCTCTGGCAGCGAATGTCGCGGTTGCCGATGCGACGATGTGGTCGCGCATCATCCATGCGTGGCCCTCGTTCGCGTTGATCGGTGCGTATGAGTTGCTCATGCGCGAGTTCCGCACGGCGGCTGAGAGCGTACGCAATGCGAAAGCGGAGCGTACGCGCACCGAAGACGACTTTCCTTTGCTTCCCGGGGAAAAGTCGCAGACGGAGGAAGCGGGACTGTACGTCGTTCGCGAGCAGGAGACGGGCGTGCTTGACGGTGCCGAAGAGACCCGTCCAACGCCGCCTGAAACCCAAGTCCGCGCATGGCGATGGGTTCTGGATCATCAGAGGGAGCACGGGGCATTGCCTACAGGGGATCAGATCGCAATGACCTTCGAGCGCAAACCGCGCTGGGGCAGGTTGGTGAAGCAGCGTGGTCAGCGGGGGCGGCTAGGGGCCGCAGTCTGAGCAGAGGCCGTGCGTCCGACCGGGCTGA
>NZ_JBEYLC010000049.1:0-50042 GCF_040635885.1 Nocardiopsis sp. NPDC006832
TTGAGTGTGCTCAACGCGGCGATGTACACCTCTTCCCGATGATCTTGCTCGTAGCGCCATGTTGGGCGCCCAACATGGCGCTACGAGCAAGATCATCATGGTGGAGAGACAGCACGGGGTTGATGGTGTCGGTGGGCCGGTACCCGGGGCGGGAGCCGGTACCGGGGGTGGAAGTGGTGCCGACACCCCCGATGGGAGCCACTCCGGCCCCGGAATGTGGCTCCGGGTGGGGGTCGCGGTGTTTCTGTCCTTGGGCATGGGGATATCCCCACAGGACACAGGGCCCTTGGGGTCTGACACCCAACCGGGGGTGTTCTCGTCGGGGTGGGGTTCCACCTGGCGGAAACGGGCGGTGGAAGCGGATGGTGGTGGTTAGGGGCGGTGGCTGGGGCTGGCTCCCCCTCACCATCCCCGGACCCGGCTTCTTTTCCCGCTTCTTGGTGGTTCTGGGCGTGGTGGTGTTCCCAGATCTGCCGGTTCACCTTGGCCTGTAGCCGGTGCTTGAGCCGATTGTGGGTCGAGCACAGGATCTGCATGTTGTCCGCGCTCGTGGCCCCGCCGTGGGAGAACGGGACGATGTGGTCGTACTGCGACCAGCTACGCGGCATGTCGCAGCCCTGGTGCCACTCGCAGTAGGGCTTCTTGAACCCGGCCGCTTGACGGACCGGATCGGGGGCGCACCGCTGCTTGCGCCCCACATCCAACAGAGTCCGACCCTGGGACCGGCGCAGCCAACTGTGGGGGGTCAGGTGGGCCACCATCTGATCGGGCAACACCACACCATCCTCGGTGGTGGCCGGTTCAGTGGTGCCGTCTCCCAGGAAGGGCTTGAGGGGGACGGTGATGTTCAACGTGGCCAACGGTTGGCGGCTCAGGCTGGAGCAACCCCGGTGAGTCAGAGCGGTCTCGAAGATCCGCATCATCGCGTCATAAGCGCGCTGATGCTTCGGCATCGCCGCGTTCTCCGGCCCATACGGCTCGGTATAAGCCTGCAGAGCGGCCTGGATCAGCTCGTTGTCGGCCCCCGCCCCTACCCCCACCCCATCCGCCTCCATCCCCGAACATGACGATGCCCTGGCAGGGAACCCCGCCAGGGCATCGCTCCTTCGTGCGTTCTTTCCTACGTCTGTAGGCGCATCACTACAACTTCGAGGCGGACGCCTCATCCAACCAGAACACCGTCTTCTCGCTGCCCTTCACGCCCGCGACAGGTGCCTCGTCCACGCTCGCACCCGACAGCCCCAGGCGCACCGCTTCGGACTTGGACTCACCCGAGGCCAGTACCCACACCTGGCGCGCCGAGTTGATCGACGACAGGGTCAGGCTCACCCGGGTCGGCGGGGGCTTGGGGGAGTCGTGGACCGCCACGGCGGCGGCCCCGTCCTCGCGCACGCCCGGCAGGCCCGGGAACAGCGAGGCGACATGCGCGTCCGGCCCGAGGCCCAACAGGCACACGTCGAAGGCGGGCACAGGCCCCTCGCCTCGCGCGGCCACCGACAGCGCGGCCGAGTAGTTGGTCGCCGCGCGCTCGACCTCGGCGAGGTCGGTCCCGTCGGAGGCCGGCATCGGGTGCACGTTGTCGGCCGGGATGTCGATGTCGTCGATCAGCGCCTCACGGGCCTGGGTCTCGTTGCGCTCGGCGTCGCCCTCGGGAAGGAAACGCTCGTCGCCCCACCACAGGTGCACGTGGGACCACTTCATAGCGCTGGCCTTGGCCTCGTCGCGAAGAGCCGCGAGGGTCTGGATGCCGACCCCACCGCCGGTCAACACGAGGTGGAAGTCGCGCTCCTCCGTCTCGGCGCTCACGATCAGCTTCGCCAACCGTGACGCCGCGCTCTGCGCCAACTGTGCGGCGTCGTTGGTGCGGACGATCTCCGGTTCGCTCATCTCAAGCTCCGCTTCCAGCGAGCATCGGCCCGAGATGGCGGGCCGCGTTCGCGTACGTTTCGTCAGGGTCCAGGCGGCGCAGTTCCTCGGCCAGCGCCGTGGCGGCACCGCGTCGGGCCAGGGCCACCCTCTGGTCGGGCTGGGAGAACCTGCTCAGGGTGGCCACACGGCCATCACGTCGGGAGATCACGATGTCCCCCTGGTCGGTGGTCAGACTCACCTCGGTCAGCCCAGGGCCGTCCGAGGCGTGGCGCTCCACCGAGATCTCCAGGCGTTCGGACAGCCAAGCCGCGAGCAAATCGGCGCTCGGATAGTCGGGTTCGGCCGTCACCTTGGCCCCGGTCACCCACCCGCAGGGCTGGTCCATGACGCTGGCCAGCAGTGAGCGCCATGGGGTGAGCCGGGTCCAGGTCAGGTCGGTGTCACCGGGACGATAGTGGGCGACCCGGTCCATCAGGTCGCGCAGCGGGTCCGGGGCGCGCAGGGCGTCGGTGATCCGACGTTGGGCGAGTCGGCCCACCGGGTCCGAGGCGGGGTCGACCGGCCCCTGTCCCGGCCACCACACCACCACGGGCGCGTCCGGTACCAAGAGCGGCGTGAGCACCGAGTCCGGGTGTTCGCCCAAGGGCCCGTACAGGCGCAACAGCACCGCCTCGCCGGGTCCCGAGGTGCCCGGTCGACGGATCTCGGCGTCGATGGTGGGTTCGGCCTTGGGGTCACGACGAACGAGCGCCACCACCCGCGAGGGGTGTTCGCGCCCGGCCTCGGTGGCGGCCCGTACGGCGTCGTAGTGGTCGGCCTCGTCGGTGACGATGACCAGGGTGAGCACCATGTTCATGGCACCGCCACCGACGCTGAGCCGTTCGGCCATGAGCGCCTCGGTGATCTCCGAGGTGGTGGTGCGCGGCAGGTAGAGCGTCATCTATTCCTCCCGACGGTCACGGACGTCGCCACTGGCGGCCGTCCCTGGCGAGCAGTTCGTGGGCGGACTCCGGACCCCAGGTGCCCGAGCCGTACTGTTCGGGCTTGCCGTTCACGGCCCAGTACTCCTCGACCGGGTCCAGGATCCGCCAGGACAGCTCCACTTCCTCTTGTCGCGGGAACAGCGGCGGGTCGCCGATGAGCACGTCCAGGATGAGTCGTTCGTAGGCTTCGGGGCTGGCCTCGGTGAAGGACTGCCCGTAGGTGAAGTCCATGCTCACGTCGCGCACCTCCATGGAGGTGCCCGGCACCTTGGAACCGAACCGCAGGGTCACGCCCTCGTCCGGTTGGATACGCAGTACCAGGGCGTTCTGTCCCAGTTCGCTGACGTCGGTGCGGGAGAACATCTGCTGCGGCGCGGCCTGGAACACCAGCGCCACCTCGGTGACACGGCGGCCCAGACGCTTGCCGGTGCGCATGTAGAACGGAACGCCCGCCCAACGGCGGGTGCCCACGTTCACCTTCAGCGCCGCGTAGGTCTCGGTCACCGAGTCGGAGGGGATGCCCTCCTCTTCGAGGTAGCCGCGCACCGCCGCGCCGCCCTGCCACCCGGCGGCGTACTGGCCCCGGGCGGTACCGGTGGCCAGGTCCTCGGGCAGGGTGACGGCGGAGAGCACCTTCTCCTTCTCCGTGCGGATCGCGTCGGCGTTGTAGGAGACCGGCTCCTCCATGGCCACGAGCGCCAGCAGTTGCAGCAGATGGTTCTGCATGACGTCGCGAGCCGCGCCGATACCGTCGTAGTAGCCGGCGCGACCGCCCACACCGATGTCCTCGGCCATCGTGATCTGCACGTGGTCGACGTAGCTGCGGTTCCACAGCGGCTCGAACAGGGTGTTGGCGAAGCGCAGCGCCAGGATGTTCTGGACCGTCTCCTTGCCCAGGTAGTGGTCGATGCGGAACACCGCCGAGGGCGGGAAGACCTCGTCCACGACCTGGTTGAGCTCTTGGGCGCTCTCCAGGTCGTGCCCGAAGGGTTTCTCGATCACCACCCGGCGCCACGGGGTGATCCCGCCCGGCCCCGAACCCTCCTCGGCCTGGGCCAGACCGGACCGCTTGAGCTGGGTGACCACGGTCGGGAACAGCTTGGGCGGCAGCGACAGGTAGAACGCGTAGTTGCCGCCGGTACCGCGCTCGTGGTCCAGTTCCGTCACGGTCCGGGCCAGCTCGTCGAAGGCCTCGTCGTCGTCCAGGTCGCCCTGCACGAATCGCACGCCCTCGCTGAGCTGGCGCCACACGTCCTCACGGAACGGCGTGCGCGCGTGTTTGCGCACGGCCTCCTGCGCCACCTGGGCGAAGTCCTGGTCCTCCCAGTCCCGGCGGGCGAAACCCACCAGACCGAAGCCCGGCGGCAACAATCCCCTGTTGGCCAGGTCGTAGATGCCCGGCAGCAGCTTCTTGCGCGCCAGGTCACCCGTGACCCCGAACAGGACCAGGACACTGGGCCCGGCGATCCGGGGAAGTCGTCGGTCCAGGGCGTTGCGGAGCGGGTTGGGTACCGCCCCCGGCATCACCGGTTCTTTCACGGTCTCTTCTCTTTCCGATGGAGAGTGGCCGGTGCTTCGGTGGTGTGCTCGCGGGCCGTTCCGGGGCCGTGCGCCGGAACGGCCCGCGGTGTCAGCCGAGCTTGTCGAGCTTGGCCGACAGCGCCTCCAGGAGGCTCTTCCAGGAATCGACGAACTTCTCGACCCCTTCCCGCTCCAGGACGGTGAACACGTCGGTCAGGCTCACTCCGGCGTCCGCGAGGGCGGCGAAGTCGTCCTGGGCCTGCTCGTAGGTGCCCAGAACGGTATTGCCGGTGATCCGACCGTGGTCGGCGGTCGCGTCCAGGGTGGCCTGCGGCATGGTGTTCACGGTGTCGCGGGCCACCAGGCCGGTGACGTAGAGGGTGTCCTCCAGCGCCGGGTCCTTGACGCCGGTGGACGCCCACAGCGGACGCTGTGGCTTGGCGCCCTGCTCGGCGAGGGCCCGCCACTCAAGCGAGGAGAACACCTCGACGTGGGCCTTGTAGGCCAGGCGGGCGTTGGCGAGCGCGGCCCTGCCGGTCAGGGCGAGCGCCTCGTCGGTGCCGATCGCCTTCAGACGCTTGTCGACCTCGCTGTCCACGCGGCTGACGAAGAAGGACGCCACCGAGTGGATCTTGGACAGGTCGTGGCCGTTGACCCGCGCCAGCTCCATGCCCTCCAGGAACGCGTCCATCACCTGCCGGTAGCGCTCAAGGGAGAAGATCAGCGTGACGTTGACGCTGATGCCCTCGCCCAGGGTCCGGGTGATGGCGGGCAGACCCGCGGCCGTGGCGGGGATCTTGACCATCAGGTTGGGCCGGTCCACCAGCCACCACAGGGCCTTGGCCTCGGCGGCGGTGCGCTCGGTGTCGTCGGCCAGACGCGGGTCCACCTCAAGGGACACACGGCCGTCCACGCCCTCGGTGGCGTCGTAGACCGGACGCAGGACGTCGGCGGCCCACCGGATGTCGTAGGCGGTGATGGAACGTACCGCCTCCTCCACCGAGACGCCCCGCAGGGCCAGCTCGTGGACCTGCTCGTCGTAGGCGTCACCCTCGGCGAGGGCCTTGTCGAAGATGGTGGGGTTGGAGGTGACGCCGACCACGTGCTTGGTCGACATCAGCTCGGTCAGATCGCCGGTCCGGAGACGTTCGCGGCTGATGTCGTCCAGCCAGACCGAAACGCCCTCCTCGGACAGGTCCCGGAGTGCGTTGCTCATGGTGTTCCTTCTTCCACTGGAACGAGGTCCGCCGCGGGGCTCGACCGCGGCGGACCCCTTGATCACTTGCCGGACTTGGCGAGGCTCTTACGAGCCGCTTCGACGACCGCCTCGGGCGTGAAGCCGAACTTCTCGTACAGGACCTCGTAGGGAGCGGAGGCACCGAAGTGCTCCAGGCTCACCGATTCGCCGGTGTCACCGACGTAGGCGCGCCAACCCATGGCGATGCCGGCCTCGATGGACACGCGGGCGCGCACCGAGGAGGGGAGCACCTGCTCGCGGTACTCCTCGTCCTGACGGTCGAACCACTCCACGCACGGCATCGAGACCACACGGGTGGGCGTGCCCGCTTCCTGGAGGGACTTGCGCGCGTCAAGCGCGATGGGCACCTCACTGCCGGTCGCGATGATGATGACCTCGGGGGTCTCGCCGTCGGCCTCGGCCAGCACGTAGCCGCCCTTGACCGCGCCCTCGGCCGACGCGTACTCCTGTCGGTCCAGGACGGGCAGGTTCTGGCGGGTCAGCGCCAGCGCGGACGGACGGTCGGCGTTCTCCATGATGGAACGCCACACGACGGCGGTCTCGTTGGCGTCGCCCGGGCGGATGACGTCCAGCCCCGGGATGGCGCGCAGCGACCACAGGTGTTCGACCGGCTGGTGGGTGGGGCCGTCCTCACCCAGTCCGATGGAGTCGTGCGTCCACACGTAGGTGATGCCCAGCTTCATCAGCGCGGCCAGGCGGACCGCCGGACGCATGTAGTCGCTGAAGACCAGGAACGTACCGCCGTAGGGGCGGGTCGGGCCGTGCAGGGCGATGCCGTTGAGGATCGAACCCATGCCGTGCTCTCGCACACCGAAGTGCAGGACGCGCCCGTACGGGTTGCCCGGGAACATCTCGCTGGCGCGCTCGAAGGGCAGGAAGGACGGCTCGCCCTTGGGCGTGGTGTTGTTGGACCCGGCCAGGTCGGCGGAGCCGCCCCACAGCTCGGGCAGCACCGGGGCCAGGGCGGAGAGCACCTCACCGCCGGCCTTGCGGGTGGCCATGCCCTTCTCGCTCGCCTCGAAGGTGGGGATGGACTTCTCCCAGCCCTCGGGAAGACGCTGGGAGACCAGGCGGTCGAACAGCTCCGCGCGCTCGCCGGCGCTCTTGTGCCAGGCCTCGAACCCGACCTTCCAGGCGTCGTGCGCCGCACGGCCGCGGTCCACGGCCTCGCGGGTGTGCTCGATGACGGAGTCCTCGACACCGAACGGCTCGTCGGGCAGGCCCAGGATCTGCTTGGTGGCGGAGATCTCGTCGGCGCCGATCGCGGCACCGTGGATGGCGCCGGTGTTCTGCTTGTTGGGCGCCGGCCACCCGATGACGGTGCGCAGGCGGATGAAGGTGGGACGCTCGGTCTCGGCCTTTCCGCGCAGGATCGCCTGGTGGAGGGCCTCGATGTCCTCGACGTATTCGCCGGTGGCGGTCCAGTCGACGTCCTCGACGTGCCAGCCGTAGGCGGCGTAGCGGGCGGCCACGTCCTCGCTGTGCGCGATGCGGGTGTCGTCCTCGATCGAGATCTTGTTGTCGTCCCAGATCATGATGAGGTTGCCCAGCTGCTGGGTCCCCGCCAGGGCGCTGGCCTCGTGGCTCACGCCTTCCTGGACGTCACCGTCGGAGCAGAACGCGTAGATGTGGTGGTCGAAGGGGCTCGCGCCCGGTCCGGCCTCGGGGCTGAACAGGCCGCGCTCGCGGCGGGCGGCCATGGCCATGCCCACGGCGTTGCCCACGCCCTGGCCCAGCGGGCCGGTGGTGGTCTCCACACCGGGGGTGTGGCTGAACTCGGGGTGGCCCGGGGTGCGGCTGCCCCACTGGCGCAGGGACTTCAGGTCCTCCAGCTCCAGGCCGTATCCGGCGAGGTAGAGCTGGATGTACAGGGTGAGGCTGGAGTGACCGATCGACAGGACGAAGCGGTCGCGGCCGGCCCACTCGGGGTCCGAGGGGTCGTGCCGCATGATCTTCTGGAACAGCAGGTAGGCGGCGGGAGCCAGGCTCATCGCGGTACCGGGGTGACCGTTACCCGACTTCTCAACCGAGTCCATGGCCAGTGCCCGGACCGTGTTCACGGCGCGGAGGTCGAGGTCCGACCACTCCAGAGTCTGCGGGGTGTGGGCGTTCACGGACTGACGTCCTCCTTCTCGGGCACCCGAACCATCCGGCGTTCGGGGCGGTGTGGGGTCGTGTGTACTTGTCGGTCGCCGGGCACCCCGGTGACGGCCCACCGGTGGGGGTGGGCCGAAGGGGTGTGGAGGGTGAGAACGGCGCTGTTTGCGAGCCTATCGTCCGTGTCGAGACGTGTCGTTGGGCGACACCTCCTCTTACCCATGGGTAACGGAAGCGTGGCACGTTGGTGGCATGGTGAGGCGTGTGCGAACCTTCCTTACACTCGCCTTACCCCCGCGGCCGCTCGTCATGGGGCGAAGGTCACCTGACGGGTGGGGCCTCGTTCCCAGGGGGTTGGTCATCGGCCCGTTCAAGGAAGTACTACAGTATGTCGTTGACGGGGTTTTCGCTGATCCTGACGGTTTGTCGGTCCGCTCGACCCCGCGTGGCGAGCAGTGTTGAAATTCCCGAAGAGTTGTCGAGGTATCCGCGTGTCTGAAACCGAGCCGGCCCCGTGGGGGACAGGAGTGCTTTCGGCCGTGGGGACGCGGTACTGATGGCGCTTACCAACCGTTCCCCTCAGGTCGGATCGTCCACCCCGGAGGTCCCCCGCAAGGCCTCCCTGGGCGAGTACGTCCGCGCCTATGTCGCGCTTTCCAAACCCCGCGTCATCGAGCTGCTGCTCATCACCACCATCCCGGTGATGTTCGTGGCCGCCGGTGGTGTGCCGCCGTTGTGGATCGCGGTGGCCACCCTGCTGTTCGGCACCATGTCGGCGGCCAGCGCCAACGCGATGAACTGCTACATCGACCGCGACATCGATCGTGAGATGCGTCGCACCCGCCAGCGTCCGGCCGCGATGGACCTGGTCACCCCCAAGGGGGCCCTGGTCTACGGGCTGATCCTGGCGGTCGGCTCCACGGTCGGGTTCCTGGCGTTCGTCAACGTGCTGTCCGCCGTGCTGTCGCTGTTCGCGATCGGGTTCTACATCTTCGTGTACTCGATGCTGCTCAAGCGGCGCACCGCGCAGAACGTGGTGTGGGGCGGCATCGCCGGCTGCATGCCCGTTCTCATCGGTTGGGCCGCGGTCACCAACAGCCTCGACTGGGCGCCGTTCGTGCTGTTCCTGGTGGTGTTCTTCTGGACACCCCCGCACACCTGGACCCTGGCCATGCGCTACCGCGAGGACTACGCGGCCGCCAAGGTACCGATGCTGCCCGTGGTCGCCAGTGACCGCCGGGTGCTGCTGGAGTCGGTGCTCTACAGCTGGGCGACCGTCATCGTCTCCCTCGCCTTCTGGCCGGTGGCCGGCACCACCTGGTTCTATGGCGCGGTCGCGCTGATCCTGGGCGCCCTGCTGGTGTTCCAGGCCCACCGACTGCTGAGCCGCTCCAAGGCGGGTGTGACCGGTGCCAAGCTCAAGACCATGGGCTTCTTCCACCTGTCCAACGCCTACCTGGCGCTGCTGTTCTCGGCCGTGACCATCGACCCGCTCCTGGCGGGCGTGCTCGGCTGAAAGCCGACCTGATAGACGACGACGGCGCCCGTTCCCAACGAGGAACGGGCGCCGTTTCCGTCGCGCGGGTCGATGGCGCGGGGCGGCTCAGGCGGATCGACGGCGCAAGATCAGCACCGCCGACCACACCACCAGGGTCACCAGCAGCAACGCCAGGGGGACGTGCGCTTGAAGGGGGCCGTAGGTGCCCAGTGCCGCCTGCGGGAAGCCCACCACGAACGCCCCCAGACTGAGCAGGAGGACCGTGCGGTCGGTCCCGGGGCCCCGGCCTCGGGAGGACCACAGCGCGCCCGCGGCGAGCAGTTGCGCGCCGGTGGTCACGTGCACCGCGAGCGCCCCGGCGTAGTGGAACGGCAGGGCGTCCAGGTTGTAGGTGATCAGTTGGCCGGCGGTGACGAACTCCCACAGGAGCACGGCCAGCGAGGACAGGACCGCCACGCGCAGCACCCACTCCCAGGCGCTGACGGGCCGGGTCCGGGCGGTGTCGTTCGGGGCCATGGTGGGACCTTTCCGGGTGGGTCGGGTGGGACTGCCATCCTGTCGTACACGGACGGCCCCTCCGAGGTGATCTCCGCAGGGTGGAGGGGGAGTCGGCGTCGCCGGTGGCAAGCGCTACGATCTGTGCTCATGCCCCGACTCGACAGCAAGGCCATTCTCCAGGGCCGCAGATCCCGTTACTCGATGACGCTCATCCTGGGCATCACCATCAGCGTGGTGTGCATGATCGGCATGCTCGGTTACCTGTGGCTCCTGGCCATGGCGGGGGGTGCGGCCGTGGGGATCGACGGGGCGGTCGGCTTCACGGTGAGCCTGGTCGCGGCCATCGTCCCGGTCACCATCCTCATCCCGCTCATCCTCCTGCTGGACCGCATCGAACCCGAACCCGGGTGGGTGCTGTTCTTCGCCTTCGTGTGGGGGGCCGGAGTGGCGGTCGTGGCGTCCTTCCTCCTCAACACCTGGGGCATCGCCTACCTCATGGTGCCGTTCTTCGGACCGGACCTGGGCGACTTCCTCGGCACCTCGCTGGTGGCCCCGGTGGTGGAGGAGAGCGCCAAGGGTCTGGTGCTGCTCATCCTGCTGTGGCGACGCCGCCACGAGATCGACGCCTTCACCGACGGCGTGGTCTACGCGGGCATGGTGGCCACCGGCTTCGCGTTCACCGAGAACATCCTGTACTTCCTCAGCGCCTTCTTCGACGGCACGCTGGTCGCCACCTTCGCCATCCGCGGGATCATCGCGCCCTTCGGCCACCCGCTCTACACCGCGATGATCGGTATCGGTGTCGCCTACGCGGCCATGCGAAGCGGGGGACCGCGCTTCCTCGCCCCCATCGCCGGCTGGGTCCTGGCGGTGCTGCTGCACGGCATGTGGAACGGCGCGACCCTCTTCGGGTGGGGCGGTCTGGGCGTGGCCTACCTGGTGCTGTTCGTGGTGCTCTTGGGCATCTTGGGCATCGCCCGCCAGGACCGGCGCGACCAGATCACCGCGATCGCCCGTTACCTGCCGCCCTACATCTCCACCGGCCTGGTGACCCCCGCCGACATCACCATGCTCGGTTCCATGCAGGGCCGACGCCAGGCCAGGGATTGGGCGGCGCGCAACGCCGGCGCCCGCGGGCGCACGGCGATGAAGGACTACCAGTTGGCCGCCACGGAGCTCGCGTTGCTGCACCAGAAGCTGGACGCGGGGGTGGCCCGCAAGGACTGGAAGGTCAACCGCGACGCGTTCCTGGCCCTGATGCACGTGGCCCGGGACACCTTCCTGGGGCGGCTACCCCAGCCGGTCACCCCGGGCTGGGCGGAGCGCCCCACGGACTCGGGTTTCATGCGACGCGCGGACTTCGCGCACGTCATCGCCCAGGCGCGGGCTCAGCAGGACTACGTTCCCCGTCATGGCCAGCCTCAGGGCCGGCCTCCGTACCCGCCTCGGTACTGATCCGCTCCTCCGCCGGGGTCAGCCGGGTGGTGGCGAAGTACAGTCGTGCGATCGCCACCCAGGTCAGCGCCGAACCGAGCACGTGCAGCACCACGAGGGTCTCGGGCAGTTCCAGGGCGTACTGGGTGTAGCCCAGGGCACCCTGGAGCAGCACGATCACCAGCAGCGCCACGCTGCTCAGACGGGCGGGCCGACCGGCGCCGCCCCGGTAGGCGAGCAGGACGGCGGCGGCGCTGCCCATCAGGGCCAGCCAGCCCAGGACCGAGTGCACGCGGGTGACCGCGGGCAGGTCCATCTCCCAACGTGGGGCGGCCGCGTCGCCGCCGTGCGGGCCGGTGCCGGTGACGACGGTTCCGGCGATGAGCAGCAGGAAGCCGACCACGACCAGGGCGATGGCCACCGTGTGCAGCATCGGGCCCACGACGACCTTGGGCGTTCCCTCGGACTCCTGGCAGCGCACGTACAACGCGACGGTGATGAAGACCATCACCATGGACAGCAGGAAGTGGGCGGCGACCGAGGCCGGGTGCAGGTCGGTCCAGACGGTGATCCCGCCGACCACGGCCTGACCCAGGACACCGATCGGGATGATGGTCGCCAGCCGGACCAGGTCACGGCGGCGCGGGGTCGACCGCAGCACGGCGATCAGGGTGATGACGCCGACAGCCAGTACCAGGAAGGTCAGGGTGCGGTTCCCGAACTCGATGGCGGCGTTGAAGGCCGCGTGCCCGGTGTCGATCGGCACGAAGCTGTCGGGGGTGCATCGGGGCCACTCCGAGCAGCCCAGCCCAGAGGAGGTCACCCGGACGGTGGCGCCGGTGACGGCGATCCCGGCGTTGACGACGATGTTCCCCAGCGCCCAAGCGCGCAGCGACCTCTGCGTGGGGGCCCAGATGCTCCTGGCGAGGAAGACGAGCGCGAGTACGCCCAAGACGGCCAGGGCGACCTGCCAGCCCCAGAGGGGGACTCCCAGCAGGACGATGTCCTCCAGCTCGTCCGCCGCGAGCGAGGTCATGGTGGGGAGGGTCGTCGTCGCGGCGACCGGGGAATCAGACATACGACAGACTGTAGTACATCGTCGTGGCAGCGCTTACACGACCCCGGAGAGCCGTGCCACCTGCATCGATGGGGCGGGATGGCATGGAAAGGGTCCCGGGGCGAGCCCCGGGACCCTGGGTCATCCGACCCGGATCAGTCGTTGTAGTTGGCGATGCACTGGTTCAGCAGGTCGAGGTTCAGGTTGATCAGGCCCAGGGTGCTCTGCTCCTTGATGCACGCCTGGTAGACCTCGGACTCGGAGTGGACGCCGGCGGTCGCGGCTCCGGCGCCCGCTCCGAGCAGACCCGCGGTGAACAGAGCGGCGATCGCACACTTGGTCATGGTTCGCATTGCTTGCCTTTCGAACGACTACAACGGCTTGGGCGCGCTGCCCACCAGCCCTGATAGCCCGTAGTGCATGCATGGAAACTCTCTGTGTCTATTTTTTGTGTCGTCTTGCTGTTCCGGAGAGGAAGCAAAGACGCGTCGACGGGGTCAGGAGCTCGAAGGAGAGGAGGTGCGGGTCGAACCGGCGCTGGCCACGATCACACAGACCACCGCCAGCCACTGCCACACGCTCAGCAGTTCACCGAGCAGGACCAACCCCACCAGGGCGGCGGCCGCCGGTTGCAGGCTCATCAGCACCCCGAACACCCGTGGCGGAATCCGACGCAGCGCGTTCAGCTCCAGCGTGTAGGGGACCACGGAGGAGAGCACGCCCACGGCCAGTCCGAACAGCAGCAGCCGCCAGTCGAGTAGCGCGGCGCCGCCCTCGGCGATCCCCGCCGGAGCCAGGACGATGACCCCCACCACACTGCCGATGGCCAGTCCGGAGGCGCCGCTGAACCGCTGACCCGTCGCCGCGCTCAGCAGGATGTAGCCGGCCCAGGCGACCGCGGCCAGTACCGCGAAGAGCACGCCCAGCGGGTCGAGCGATCCGAACTCCACGCCCAGGGCCGCCACGCCGAGCCCGGCCAAGCCGGCCCACAGAAGGTCGACGCGTCGACGTGAGCCCAGGATCGCGATGCTCAGCGGGCCCAGGTATTCGATGGTGACCGCGATGCCCAATGGAATGCGGGCGAAGGCCTGGTAGATGAGGAAGTTCATGCCGGCCAGCGCCACCCCGTAGCCGATCACCACCATCCAGTCGGTGCGGCTCCGGGCCCGCAGCACCGGACGCGCCAGGACCACCAGGACGACCGCGGAGGTGAGCAGACGCAGCCAGACCACCGCGGCGGGCGGCAACGCCTCGAAGAGGTTCTTGGCGAGACCGGCGCCGGTCTGCACGGAGACGATACCGATCAGGATCAACCACACCGGTGGCATCGAGTCGAGTACCGCGCCGGGGGAGAGGCGGGACGTACTGGTGCTCATGATGAATCATCCTACGTTTTGCGGGGTGCGGCCCGCCGCCTCGGCCCCCTCAGCCCCCTCGACCTCGGTCGCGTCCGAGCGTTCGCGCGGACTCCAGACGAAGGCCAGCAACAGCAGCGACCACGCGATGACCACCACCGCGGGTTGCAGGAGCGTCATCACCAGACCGATCACCGTCAGGTCGCCCTCTCCGGTGAGCAACTGCACGCCGATCCACAGGAACGGCAGCGCCGCCGCGAACAGGTTCACGACCAGGGCGGTCCACGCCAACCCGGCCCGGGGCGGACGTCGCCACCACAGGAGGGCACCCCCCACCAGCACGAGGAACAGGGGCGGGCCCAGATAACGGACCACGATGAACCAGGGCACGCCGATGCTCTCCATGTCGGGAACCCTATCGGGGAGGTTCGAGACACGACCGGCATGGTGTGAAATGGTTCGGTCCGTTCCCGGATGACCCCGTCCCCGCTGGAGAGTCCCACGATGTCCCGCTCCCGACGTAGAGCCCGCACCCGCACCGCCCCCGACGGCCTGCCTCGGTGGCCGATGGTGGCCGGGGCGCTGGCCTTGCTGTTGGCGGTGGTGGTGGGTGGCTACACCGGCGGGATGTTCTTCGCCGAGACCACGTCGCAGGTCGAGGAGATGACGGTGACCTCCGGGATCCTCGTCGAACCCTCCGGAGCCCCCGAGCCCGAACCCTCAGAGGACCCCGAGCCGGAGGAGAGGACCCACCCCGCCGGTCTGGACCCGGCGGTCACCTACGCCCTGTTGAACGTGAACGGCGAACGGGCCCTGGACGTCGCGGGCGGCTCCACCGACAACGGGTCCCACGTGCACCTGTGGGACCGCCACGACGAACAGAACCAGCAGTGGAGGTTCGTCCCTGTCGAGGGCGACTTCTACGAGATCGTCGGCGTGGGAAGCGGCAAGCTGTTGGAGTTCCCCGCCGAACCCGACCCCGAGGCAGAGCCCGCGGCCACCCTGCTCACCCGCACCGGTGAGCCCAATCAGCACTGGACCGTGGTCGAGGCCGGTGACGGGGTGGTCCGCCTGGTCAATCGGGCCTCGGGCAAGGCCCTCGAAGGGCAGGGCGGCGCACCGGACAACGGCACCCTCGCCGCCCCGGCAGAGGACGGTGGCCACCCCCACCAACAATGGCGCCTGGCGCCCCTGGGCTGACCCGGACCGGCCCCGATCCCCGGATCAGGACAGCAACAGGGAGCGCACGGTCCGCCAGGTGACCTCGTCGGCGGCGTTCAACAGGCCCAACCGGTCGTCGCCGGGGTGGTAGGGGTCGCCCTCGGGACGGAGGGCGACCCCACCGGCCTCGGTGATCAGCAGGCCACCGGGGGTGTGGTCCCAGGGCAGGGTCCGGTGGTAGAGCACGAAATCCAGCTCGCCCTCGGCCAACCGGGGGTAGTCCACCCCGGCGCAGGAGGCGCCCGGACCCACCTCGGCGAACCGGTCCACGGCGGCCTCGACGCGCTCTCGCGCGCTGGGGGACAGGAACCGGGACTGCACCGCTCCGCGCATTTGCGCCGGATCGGCCGGCGCGGGCTCTCGACGCAGCCGACGCCCGTCACACCAGGCTCCCGATCCGAGTTCGGCCGTGTACACACGGTCCTGGGTCGGGCGCAGGATCCACGAGGCCACGGCCCGGCCCTCGCGGACCAACGCGGCCATCACCGCGAAGTCCTCCGAGCCGCGCACGAAGTTGCGGGTGCCGTCCAACGGGTCGACCAGCCACGCCGCCGGTTCGTCGGTCAGGGCCCGGAGCAGTTTCGGGTCGGTGGAGGCGGCCTCCTCGCCCACGACCGGAACGTCCAGGAGCTCGCGGAGCCTGCGGGTGATGGCGGCCTCGGACTCACGGTCGGCCACGGTGACGATCTCGCCGGGGGCCTTCTCGGTCACCTCGTTCCGGCCCAGGGACCGAAAGCGCGGCAGGATCGACTCCTGCGCGGCCTCGCGGAGGATCTTGGTCACGGCGTCGATGTCGATCGTCATGGCCGACAGCCTACGACCGAGCGACCCCCGCTCCGGGCCCCGGGCCCGGGGTCACTCCCAGCGGAACAGACGCGAGGCCAACAGGCCGCACACCAGGCTCCACGCGACCAGGACCAGGAAGGTGCCCGCGGCCGGCGGCGCACCGTGCGCGAGCGACTCGCGCAACCCCGAGGCGAGCGCGGTGATCGGCAGCACCGAGACCGCCTGCTCCATCGGGGCGGGGAAGTTGCTGGTGGGGAAGAGTACACCGCCCAGACCCAGCAGGAGCACGTACACCAGGTTGGCGCCGGCCAGGGTCGCCTCGGCGCGCAGGGTCCCCGCCATCAGCAACGCCAGTGAGCTGAACGCCGCGGTGGCCGACAGGACCAGGACCAGGGCGGCGAGCACACCGGTCGGGCTCAACGTGGGGTTCCAGCCCAGCAGGACCGCGACCACGCACAGGATGGTGATCTGGATGGTCTGCACGGCCAATACGGCCAGCGTCTTGGCGGCCAGCAGCCCGAACCGGGACAACGGGGTCGCGCCCAGTCGCTTGAGCACGCCGTATCGCCGTTCGAAACCGGTGCCGATGGCCAGCCCGGTGAACGAGGTGGACATGATCGCCAGGGCCAGGATGCCGGGGGTGAGGGCGTCCACCCGGGCGCCTTCGCCCACGTCCAACACGTTGACCAGGCTGAAACCGACCAGCAACAGCACGGGGATCACCATGGTGAGCAGGAACTGCTCGCCATGGCGCAGCATCACGCGCAGTTCCATCCGGGCTTGGGCGGCGACCATGCGCCACATGGGCGCGGCACCCGGCGCCGGAGTGAACAGCCCGGGATCGCCCGAGAGGGTCGGTGTGTCTGAGTCGGCGACGGTCGCGCCAAAGGTGTGCTCGGTCATCATCAGTCGCGCAGTTCCCGGCCGGTGGTTTCGAGGAAGACGTCTTCGAGGGTACGCCGTCGTACGCGCAGGTCCTCGGCGAGGACGCCGGCCGAGGCGCACCAGGCGGTCACCGTGGCGAGGAACTCCGGGCCCAGGTCATCGGGGTCGTCGGCGGTGACGGTGTGTTCGTGTCGGCCGCCCGCGAGCGTGGTGGAAACGGTCCCGCCCTCGGGCAGGGCGGCGCGCAGGGCGTCGACGTCGATGGGGGCCTCGGTGGAGAAACGCACGTCGCGGCGGCGGCCGGTGAGTTCCTCCGGTGTGCCCTCGACGACCACCGCGCCGTGGTCGATGATGACGACGTGGTCGGAGAGGCGCTCGGCCTCCTCCATGTGGTGGGTGGTGAGGATGACCGCGACGCCCGCGGTGCGCAGCGCCGACACCAGGTCCCAGGTGGCCATGCGGGCCTGGGGATCCAACCCGGCGGTGGGCTCGTCGAGGAAGACGATCTCGGGGCGACCCACGACGGCGCAGGCCAGGGACAGGCGTTGCTGCTGTCCGCCGGACAGGCGGCGGAAGGGGGTGCGGCCGGCCGAGGTCAGACCCAACCGTTCCAGGAGCAGCTCGGGATCGATGGGGCTGGCGTGGAAGGAGGCCATGAGGCGTAGCCACTCACCGGCGCGGGCACCGGTGGGCACGCCACCGGACTGGGGCATCACACCGACCCGGGGCTTGAGCTCGGCGGCGTCGCCGATCGGGTCCAGACCCAGTACGCGCACGCTCCCACCGTCCGCGCGGCGAAAACCCTCGCAGATCTCGATGGTGCTGGTCTTGCCCGCTCCGTTGGGGCCGAGCAGGGCGGTCACCGCGCCCGGACGCGCGGTGAACGAGAGGCCCGTGACGGCCTTGGTGGAGCCGTAGTGCTTCACCAGGTCGACGACTTCGAGGGCGGCTGTGTCCATGGGGCCTGAGTTTACGTGCGCTCCGTGATGGGGCCTCACCACCCCGCCCGGAGCCGGAGGGCGGGGGTACACGCGGTGTCGGAAGGGAACGATGGTGCATAATCACTCCGTTGTGCACCAACGGTGCCCGATCCATCCCATGTCGAATGAGAGTGTGACCGTATCGTGGGATCGGCGTCTTGCCATACAAGACGAACGACCGAACTCGACGAACGGGGATATCGGTCACACGGGTCGCGTCGGCGCGAAATCCCAGATTAGGCAAGCCTGACCTTCGTGACGAAGCGCATGGGGGCGGGTTTGCCTAGGTGGACTTATTTACGGCACACTGATGTTGTCTAATGGCAGAGCCGGTTGTGACCGAGGGAGGGGAATCGCGTGTCCGAAGCGTCCAGCGTGCCCCGCCCCCTCAACGGGCCCGATCACGGAACCCGCGCCCGTGTCGCCCGGCTCATCTTGGAGAAGGGGCCGATCACCGCCTCCGACCTGGGAGAACGGCTCGGCTTGACCCCGGCGGCCATTCGCCGTCACCTCGACAACCTCACCAGTGAGGGCATGATCGAAGCCCGCGACGCCAGGCCCACGCCGGGCCGTCGTCGTCGTGGTCGCCCCGCCCGGGTCTTCGTCATCAACGAAGCCGGACGCGACGCCTTCGTTCACGCCTACGACGACCTCGCGTCCAACGCGCTGCGCTTCCTGGCGCAGAGCGCCGGTCCCGAGGCCATCGGGGAGTTCGCCCGCAGCCAGGTCGCCGACCTGGAACGGCGCTACAAGCCCCTGCTGGACGCCGTCCCCGCCGAACAGCGGGTCCGGCTCTTGGCCGAGGCACTCTCCAACGACGGTTACGCCGCCAGCGCGGGCCAGGCGCCCGCACCCGGTGGCGGTGACCAGCTGTGCCAACACCATTGCCCCGTCGCGCACGTGGCCGCCGAGTTCCCGCAACTCTGTGAGGCCGAGATCGAGGCCTTCGCGCGGCTGCTGGGCACACCGGTGCGCAGATTGGCCACCATCGCCCACGGCGACGGTGTGTGCACCACCCACGTCACCCCCCGAGGGGACGTGGCGGGCGGGGAAGAACACGCCCCCGCGACCACCAGCGTCCGCCGTACGGCGGACGGAGGATCGCAACACAAGGACGTCTGAGTCCAGGAGGAGTCCGCGCACATGACTTCTGTCGCGCATCCCGAGCTCGAAGGGCTCGGAACATATGAGTTCGGCTGGTCCGACTCCGACGCGGCCGGTGCCTCGGCCCGTCGTGGCCTGAACGAAGAGGTTGTTCGGGACATCTCGGCGAAGAAGGACGAGCCGGAGTGGATGACCAAGCTCCGCCTCAAGTCGCTCAAGCTCTTTGACAAGAAGCCCATGCCCGACTGGGGCGCGGACCTGTCCAGGATCGACTTCGACAACATCAAGTACTTCGTGCGGTCCACGGAGAAGCAGGCCACCTCCTGGGAGGACCTGCCCGAGGACATCAAGAACACCTACGACAGGCTGGGCATCCCCGAGGCGGAGAAGCAGCGCCTGGTCGCCGGTGTCGCCGCGCAGTACGAGTCCGAGGTCGTCTACCACCAGATCCGTGAGGACCTGGAGGAGCAGGGCGTCCTCTTCCTGGACACCGACACCGCTCTCAAGGAGCACCCGGAGATCTTCGAGGAGTACTTCGGCTCCGTCATCCCGCCCGGCGACAACAAGTTCGCCGCGCTCAACACCTCGGTGTGGAGTGGCGGGTCGTTCGTCTACGTGCCCAAGAACGTGCACGTGGAGATCCCGCTCCAGGCCTACTTCCGGATCAACACCGAGAACATGGGTCAGTTCGAGCGGACGCTGATCATCGTCGACGAGGGCGCCTACGTCCACTACGTCGAGGGTTGCACCGCGCCGATCTACAAGACGGACTCGCTGCACTCCGCGGTCGTCGAGATCATCGTCAAGAAGAACGCCCGCTGCCGTTACACGACCATTCAGAACTGGTCGAACAACGTCTTCAACCTGGTGACCAAGCGCGCCATCGCCGAAGAGGGCGCCACCATGGAGTGGGTCGACGGCAACATCGGCTCCCAGGTCACCATGAAGTACCCCGCCGTGTACCTGATGGGCGAGCACGCCAACGGCGAGACCCTGTCCATCGCCTTCGCCGGCGAGGGCCAGCACCAGGACACCGGCGCCAAGATGGTGCACTGCGCCCCCAACACCACCTCCAAGGTGGTGTCCAAGTCGGTGGCGCGCGGTGGCGGCCGCTCCTCCTACCGCGGCCTGATCCAGGTCCAGGAGGGTGCCCACCTGGCGAAGTCCTCGGTGGAGTGCGACGCGCTGCTGATCGACACGATCAGCCGTTCCGACACCTACCCCTACAACGACCTGCGCGAGGACGACACCGAGCTCGCGCACGAGGCCACCGTCTCCAAGGTCAGCGAGGACCAGCTCTTCTACCTGATGAGTCGGGGGATGGGCGAGGAAGAGGCCATGGCCATGGTCGTTCGAGGTTTCGTGGAGCCCATCGCCAGGGAGCTCCCGATGGAGTACGCGCTGGAGCTGAACCGTCTCATCGAGCTCCAGATGGAAGGATCGGTTGGTTAAGTTGACGACCACGAACACCGAACCCAAGGCGCACAGCCACGGGCTGGGACAGATCCCGGTCTCGAAGCTGGACACGCACGGTTCCCACGACGTGAACGACTTCCCCGTCCCGAACGGACGCGAGGAGGAGTGGCGCTTCACGCCGATGCGTCGTCTCAAGGGTCTGCAGGACTGGAAGGGCGAGGCCGACGGCACCGACGAGACCGTCGTCGACGCGCCCGAGGGCGTCACCGTCGAGCAGGTCGGCCGGGACGATGAGCGTCTGGGCACCGCGGGTCTTCCCGTGGACCGCGTCATCGCGCAGGCCTACAGCGCCTTCGAGCAGGCCACGGTCGTGACTGTGCCGCGCTCGCTGGTGGCCGACAAGGCGATCACGATCGACCGCAAGGGTCTGGGCGGCACCGCCTTCGAGCAGCTCGTCATCGACGTGCAGCCGATGGCCGAGGCCACCGTGATCATCACCAACACCGGTACCGGTGTGCGCGCGGGCAACCTCGACGTGCACGTCGGTGAGGGCGCCAAGCTCAACCTGGTCAGCCTCCAGGACTGGGACGACGACGCGGTCGAGGTCAGCCAGCACAACGCCCGGGTGGCCAAGGACGCGAGCTTCAAGTCGGTCATCGTCACCCTGGGCGGGGACGTGGTCCGCCTGTCGCCGCGCGTGTCCTACACGGGTCGCGGCGGCAACGCCGAGCTCTACGGACTCTACTTCGCCGGTGACAAGCAGCACCACGAGCACCGTTCGCTCATCGACCACAACCTGTCGCACACCCGCTCCCGGGTGGACTACAAGGGCGCGCTCAACGGTTCCGGGGCCCACACCGTCTGGATCGGTGACGTGATCATCGGCGAGGGCACCGAGGGCACCGACTCCTACGAGCACAACCGCAACCTGCAGCTCTCCGACGACACCCGTGTGGACTCCGTTCCGAACCTGGAGATCTTCACCGGTGAGGTCCAGGGCGCGGGCCACGCCAGCGCCAGTGGGCGTCTGGACGACGTGCACCTCTTCTACCTGCGTTCGCGCGGTATCCCGGAGGATGAGGCCCGCCGCCTGATCATCCGCGGCTACTTCCTGGACATCGTCAACCGCATCGACGACGAGGAACTGCGCGAGCGGGTCATGGAGAAGGTCGAGCGAAAGCTTGCCGCACATGAGTGATCAGGGCGGTTGGACCAAGGTCGCCGAACTCGACGAGATCCCCGAGGAGGGGGTCCTGGGGATCGAGACCGACGACGAGACGCCCATCGCGCTGGTGCGCTCCGAGGGTCAGGTCTTCGCGCTGCGAGACGTGTGCTCGCACGCGGAGGTCCGCCTCTCCGAGGGTGAGGTCGAGGACGGCACCATCGAGTGCTGGCTGCACGGTTCGTGCTTCGACCTGCGTTCGGGGGCGCCGATCAACCCGCCCGCGACCCAGCCGGTCCCCACCTATGACGTGAAGATCGACGGCGACGACGTGCTCGTGTCGCTGGCTGAGAAGAATTCCTGAGGCCTGAAATGACGAAGTTCGAAATCCGCGGTCTGCGCGCCGACGTCCTCATCGGTGAGGACGAGCGTCGCGAGATCCTCAAGGGCGTTGACCTGACGATCAACTCCGGTGAGACCCACGCCATCATGGGCCCCAACGGCTCCGGTAAGTCCACCCTCGCCTACGCGATCTCCGGTCACCCGCGCTACGAGATCACCGACGGCGAGGTCCTCCTCGACGGTGAGAACGTCCTCGACATGGAGGTCGACGAGCGGGCCCGCGCCGGCGTGTTCCTGGCCATGCAGTACCCGGTCGAGGTCCCGGGCGTGTCCATGTCCAACTTCCTGCGCAGCTCGGTCACCTCCATGCGCGGCGAGGCTCCCAAGCTCCGTCAGTTCTCCAAGGAACTGCAGGGCGCCATGAAGAACCTGGCCATCGACTCCTCCTTCGCCGCCCGCGGCGTCAACGAGGGCTTCTCCGGTGGTGAGAAGAAGCGGCACGAGATCCTCCAGCTGGAGCTGCTCAAGCCGAAGGTCGCCATCCTGGACGAGACCGACTCCGGCCTGGACGTCGACGCGCTCAAGATCGTCTCCGAGGGCATCAACCGCGCCCAGGGCGAGAACGACCTGGGTGTCATGCTCATCACGCACTACACCCGTATCCTGAACTACGTGAAGCCCGACTTCGTGCACGTCTTCGCCGAGGGGCGCATCGCCGAGTCCGGCGGCCCCGAGCTGGCGCAGGTGCTGGAGTCCGAGGGCTACGAGCGTTTTGTGAAGGCGGGCGCGTAGCACATGAGTGATCGCGAGCTGGGACCGCTCGACGTCGCGGCGATCCGGGAGGACTTCCCGATCCTCTCCCGGACCGTCCGTGACGAGCGCCCGTTGGTGTACCTCGACTCCGGGGCCACCTCGCAAAAACCCCGGCAGGTACTGGACGCCGAGCGTGAGTTCTACGAACGCCACAACGCGGCGGTGCACCGGGGAGCGCACCAGCTCGCGGAGGAGGCCACCGACGCCTACGAGTCGGCCCGAGAGACCATCGCGTCGTTCATCGGAGCCGACTCCGACGAGGTGGTGTTCACCAAGAACGCCACCGAGGCGGTCAACCTCGTCGCGTACGCGATGAGCAACGCCGCCACGGCCGAGGATGACCTCCGAAGGTTCCAGGTGGGTCCGGGCGACGAGATCGTCGTCACCGAGATGGAGCACCACGCCAACCTGGTGCCCTGGCAGCAGCTGTGTCAGCGCACCGGTGCGACGCTGCGCTGGTTCTCGGTGACCGACGAGGGTCGTCTGGACCTGTCGGACCTGAACGAGTTGGTCAACGAGCGCACGAAGCTGGTGGCGTTCGCGCACCAGTCCAACGTGGTGGGCACGGTCAACCCCGTCGCCACCATCACGGCGCGGGCCCGTGAGGTCGGTGCCCTGGTGTTGCTGGACGCGTGCCAGTCGGTGCCGCACATGCCGGTCGACGTCGCGGCGTTGGACGTCGACTTCCTGGCCTTCTCCGGACACAAGATGCTCGGTCCCAACGGGATCGGCGTGCTCTGGGGGCGCCGGGAACTCCTCGCCGCCATGCCACCGTTCATCAGCGGTGGTTCGATGATCGGCGTGGTGCACATGACGCACTCCACCTGGGCCGATCCGCCTCAGCGATTCGAGGCCGGTGTGCCGATGGCCCCGCAGGCCGTCGGTCTGGCCGCGGCCTGTGACTACCTGTCGAAGGTGGGCATGGACCGGGTCGCCGCGCACGAGCACGAACTCACCGAGTACGCGCTCAAGCTGGTCGGCGCGATCGAGGGTGTGCGGATCGTCGGTCCCACGGAAGCCGTGGACCGGGGTGGCGCGGTGTCGTTCGTGGTGGAGGACATCCACCCGCACGACCTGGGCCAGGTCCTGGACGACCGGGGGGTCGAGGTGCGGGTGGGCCACCACTGCGCCTGGCCGCTGCACCGCAAGCTCGGTATCGTCGCGACCACGCGCGCGTCCTTCTACCTCTACAACACGTTGGAGGACGTGGAAGCGCTCGCGGAGGCCATCCGGGCCGCCCAGAGGTTCTTCGGGACCCGGGCCTAGCAACGAGGATTCTGCCTGACCATGCAGCTGGACGCGATGTACCAGGAGATCATCCTGGACCACTACCGGAACCCGCACCACAAGGGGCTGCGGGATCCGCACGACGCCGAGGCGCATCACATCAACCCCACCTGTGGGGACGAGGTGACGCTCCGCGTGGCGTTGACCCCTGCCCCCGACGGCGCGGGACTGGACGAGAAGGCGACCGTCACCGACGTCTCCTATGAGGGCATGGGCTGTTCGATCAGCCAGGCCAGCACCTCGGTGCTGACCGATCTCCTCATCGGGAAGTCGGTGGCCGAGGGGATGCGTACCCTGGACGCCTTCACCGAGTTGATGCAGTCCAAGGGCAAGGGTGAACCCGACGAGGACGTGCTGGAGGACGCTGTGGCGTTCGTCGGCGTGTCCAAGTACCCGGCCCGGATCAAGTGCGCCCTGCTGGGGTGGATGGCCTGGAAGGACGCGGTGTCGCAGTCCTTCGAGAAGGAAGGCGCCTGAATGAGCGAGAACGACAGCACGACGACCGAGACCGCCGAGAAGTCCGAGACGGCTCCGCTCACCCCTGAGCAGGAGGAGCTGTTCGAGGAGATCGGCGAGGCCCTCAAGGACGTGATCGACCCCGAGCTCGGGGTGAACATCGTCGACCTGGGTCTGCTGTACGGGGTGAACGCCGACGACAAGTCGATCACCCTGGACATGACCCTGACCAGCGCTGCCTGCCCGTTGACCGACGTCATCGAGGACCAGACCAACAGCGCCCTGGACGAGTTCGAGCGTGACGTCAAGATCAATTGGGTCTGGATGCCGCCGTGGGGTCCGGACAAGATCACCGACGATGGTCGGGACCAGCTGCGCATGCTGGGATTCAACGTCTGACCTGAGCGGACGTGCGAGCGGGCCGGGACCCTTCGGGGCCCCGGCCCGTCTTCGTGTGCGGGGGGCGGTGCGCTCAGTAGCGGTCGAGGGGAATTCGGGCCAGTTCCTGGACCTGGTGGGCGACCTCGTGTGCGGTGCGCGCCGGGCGACGGAAGGGGATGCGCACGTCGTGGTCGCCCCCGGCGCTCTCCAGACGCAGACGCAGGCCGTAGCGGTCCACGCCCAGGGGACGTGGGCGACCGTCGGGCAGCGGTACTGGGCAGTGCTGGACGACCGCTTCGAGCAGGTCGCCGTGGTCCCGCTCCAGGTGGCGTAGCCATGGGCCCTCCCAACGGTCGAAGGGGGCGGGGCTCAGGGAGGTGAACCGCGCCGGCTCCAGCAGGTGACAGCCGTCGTGGTCGGAGTACACCACCAGGTGGGGTCGCAGGACGATCATGGTGCGTCCGTGGCCCAGGTCGAGGAGACGTTCGTCGGGGTCCCCCTCCAACACGGCCAGGGCGCGGTCGCGCGCCTCCGTGGCGGACGGCAGGCTCAGGTCGCCGTTGATCCACAGCAGGGAACGGGTCCGGTCGCGCAGGTCGACGGGGGCGGTGTCGGTGAACTCGATGGTGGCTTCGAGTCCGTCGGCGTCGATCTCGCCCAATACCCGGTGCTGGTCCGGCACGAGCAGGGTGATCTCCCCATCGGTACCGGTGTGGCAGGCGGGGCCGGTCAGGTGTAGGGAGACGTCGGAGGTCGTGACGGTGGCGGGGTTGGGGCGCGCCAGGACCGAACGGGCGCTTTCGGCGGGGGTGGGCGCCAGGGTGTGCGTGAACAGCAGGATCACCTCAGCTCTCTTAGGTAAGGCTAACCTATATCCTCTCGGGGTGTCCTGTCACGTCGGGGACGTGGTGAAAGAGCCGCGAGGACGCCGGGCACGACGAAGGCCCACGGCCGGAAGGCGTCCGGTCCGTGGGCCTCGTGCGGTCGACGGTGGGTGTCAGTGCGCGGCGAACATGCCCGAACGCAATTCCCCGGCGATGTCCTCGTCCCCGCGTAGGGACAGGACGTCGAGCAGGGCCTGCGGGGCGGCCAGCGACTCGTCGCCGTTGTCGGTGATCCTGCGGGAGAGGATCTTGAGCGCCTCGTCCGTGGCGGCCGGTGCGGTGTAGCCGATCAGGTGCAGGGCCCGAGCGTAGGGGGAGTGACCGCTCAGGTCGCTCACCGGGAGCTTGCGCGCGTCCAACCTGTCGCCGGAGACCGTGATGAAGATGCGGTCGCCGGGCTGCGCGGCCTGCCTGCGGAGCAGCGGGCGCAACGAGTCGAAGGCCGGCTGATCGCGCCAGACCAGCACCAGCAGGTCCGCTCCGGGCGCGGTCAGGCACAGCAGACGTCCGGGTTGCAGTCCCAGGTGTGTGGCGTACCCGGCGGGCACGGCCACCGGGGCGCCGTTGAGATGGTCGGCGGTGATGTCGATGCGGTGCCACCAGCGGCCGTCCGGGGCACGGAAGCAGCGGGCCGACATCGCGGGTTCGCTCGCGCCGTGACGGGTCGGCGCCGGGGGCGCCAGCGGAGGCTGAGGCTGCTGCCCGAGGTGCGGTGTCATCGGCGCGGGCGGTGGTGCCACCTGTGGGAACGCGCCCGAGTCGGGTCTGTATCCGTGGGTCGGGGCGGGGGCCTCCACGGGGGAGTCCGCGGCGGTCTCCGGGCGGCGCCGGATCGGCAGGCCGTTCTCGGTGGTGCCCGAACCCTCGGGGGAGTGACCGCCGGTCGGAGCCTCCATGGGCACGGAGGTGTCCACCAGGACACGGCCCTCGCGCAGGTTCACACCCGGGGTGCTCAGCAGCCAGGCGCGCAGTTCCTGCTGGCGGATACCGATCCGGCCCAGCCGGATGCCGGCCTCGGTCAGGTCGGGTGTGTCACCGAGCATCTCCCGGGTCTGCCAGCGCAGTCGGTTGGGATCGTCGGCGATGAGCCAGCCGTTGTGCATGCGGCGGTCGGTGAACAGGGTGATGATCACCCGCCACAGCGGGGTGTGCAGGGTGGGCACGTCCACCGGGTGGTCCGGGTGCGCGTTGATGAGTCGGTCGATGGTGGTCGCCGAACCCAACTGGTCGGACAGCTCGCGCAGATGCTTGGTGATGGTGGCGCCCTCGGGGGAGGAGAGCCACTGCAACAGTCGCTCCTCCACCTTGCGCTGGGCGCCGCGGATCTCGGTGACGTCCACCGCGATCTGCTCGGAGAGCACCCGGATGCTGATGGGATCGGTGGCGAAGAGCCGTTCGGCCGCCACCGTCCGCTCCAGGTCGGGCCAGGAGCGGAACATCTCCTCGACCGCGTCCACCAAGGGGTGCTGCCCCAGCGCGGGGGCCGGACGTTCCTCGGGCTGTTCGGGGCGCAGCTTGGGACGGCTGAAGCTGGGACGACGCAGGGTACGGCCCGGGCCCAGCAGGGAACTGCGGAACTGCGAACGAAGGTCGCCCACATCGTTCTGCGCCTCGGGGGGCTCGGGGGCGCCCTCGGCGGCGTCACCGGGGATCATCGCGGCCGAACTCACCATGCCGCCCAGCGGGGTCTGCGAAGGCGGCGGAGTGGGGCTGGGGGTGGGCTCCATTCCCGCGGGGACGTGGACGTCGGCGGTGTCCGGCCGGCCCTCCTCGCGCTGGGCGCGTAGGGCCCGCAGGGTGCGGATGGCCCGCGTGGCCGGGGACTGGGGCGGTGTCGAGTCGGAACCGTTCACCGAGGAGCCGGGGGCCTCGTGCGCGCCGGTGGCCGCGTCGAGGTAGTCGAGCGCGTTGCGCACGTGATCGGGCGCGGACTCGGGAAGCCAGTGCGAGATGGTGCGCACGGCCTCCAACATCAGTGCCGGGGAGGGCGTGGGCCCGCCGGGAAGTTCGCAGCACGGTTGCAGGGCACGCCAGGCGACGGTGCTGACGATGTCGAGGACACCGCACTGGGCCGGTCCCCACTCCAGGATCTCGCGGGGGGTGGCCGAGACGAGTTTCTCCCAACTGCCGGCGGTGGTCGTGACCGCTTCGCGTACGGGTTCGGAGAGTTCGGCACAGTCCACCGCTTGGCCGCGCAGACTGGGCAGGAATTCCGTCAGGGGTACGTGGTCCCACTGCTCGACCGCGAGCCGGGCCAGGCCTTGGGCCAGCCAGGGTGGGCCGGCGATGTCCAGAACGCGGGTGATGGGCAGGGAGTGCCACCAACCGTCGATCAGCCGGTCGTGTCTGAGCAGGGATGCCACGTCCGGCGACCTCGACCAGCGCAGGGCAGGTGCGAGGTCGACGAGGCAGATCGGAGAGACGGCGTTCATCCGCTGGGGACCTCGACCTCCTGGTGTCTGCTCGTGAATTGAGGAGGAACCGCACGGGCCTTCGGTTCGATGCACCACAGTACGCGCCTCGGGCCATCAGGGGGACAGGCCCTTAGAGAACGCTCCGGCCCTGCTGTGAGAGGAAACGGGGGACCGAGGGACGGGGGTGCCGTGAGCACTTGACGCGATCGTACGTGGCCAGAGAGCACAAGGGTAGTCCCGATCCGTTTCAGCGGGCTCCGGTGAGGTTTCGCCACGGTGTGTGATCGCTGTGGTACTGGAGTTCCATGACGAAACCGTGAAATGAGATGTGAATTACCTCATATATGGCATGAGGCTCTTCTCTGCCATATCGGACGTTGTTCCCAGAGTCGTGGCCGGCGGGTGGCCGTGAGCGTTCGCACGCGAACGGTGTACCGAGGTGCCCTGGACATGAGGCGTGCCGGTAGGTGTCGGCCGAACCGAATCCGACATGTGAATGTCGGACGCGGGTATGCTGGATGGGCACTGTTCTCGCTCGAAGCGCCCACTTCGGCCGGGTGGCCGCAACCGCCCCCGGGGGCCACGGTGCTCGGACAACACGGGCCGGCGGCACACCGCGCCCCACCAAGACTTCCGTTTCCGCGCACCCCGGTGCTCGGCAGGCGTGGAACGGTCGATCCGGATGATTGGTTGACGTGACAGACCTTGAGATGAATCCCCCTGCCGCCGATGCCACGGACAGACCGGAACTCATCCGGTCCTACGTGGCCATCGGTGACAGCATCACCGAGGGGATGGAAGACGACAGTGGGCCGGGCGGCACCTACCGGGGCTTCGCGGACCGTCTCGCCGAACACCTGGGCACTCTGTCCCCGGACTTCCGATACGCCAATCTCGGTGTTCGTGGTCGACGGATGCAACACATCTTCGGTGAACAACTCGACCGAGCGCTGGAGTGGAAGCCCGACCTGGTCACCGTGCTGGCGGGCGGCAACGACGTGCTGCGGCCCGGCCACGACCCGGACGAACTCGCCGAACATTTCGAGTGGGGGGTGCGTCGGCTGCGCGACGCGGGCATCCGCGTGGTGATCCTGGCCGGCCACGACACCGGGTGGATCCCGGTCCTGCGTCTGTACCGCGGACGCATCGCGGTGTTCAGCATGCACATGCGCGCGGTCGCCGAACGTACCGGCACCGAGATCATCGACCTGTGGGCGCTCAACGCCCTCAACGACTCTCGTGCCTGGAGCGACGACCGGCTGCACCCCAACGGCGCCGGTCACCAGATCGTCGCGGCCCGCGTGGCCGACCTGCTCGGGTTCCCGATGGGCCCGCCCGAATCCTGGACGGACCCGTGGTCCACCCCGCCCCAGCAGCTCCCGCGGATCCTGCGACGCCGGGAGGGTCGTCGCTGGGCGCGTCAGTACCTCGTACCGTGGCTGCGTCGCCGCGCCATGGGCCGCTCCTCCGGGGACGGTCGGATGGCCCGCCGTCCCGAACTGGAATACCTGCACGACGAGGAGACCCGGGAGCGGCTGCGCCGACAGCTGCGCGAGGTCGGCGCCGACACCCACTACAACGGCTACCCGGCCGGTGACTCGATTCCCACCAGCAGCCCGTCGGGGACCAAAGGACCCGAACCCTCCAGGTGAGCGTCCATCACCCCGGCCACCCCGCACACGTTCGGCGGGGTGGCCGTTCCGTTCCCCGGGTCGGGGTTCACCGCCGGGACAGGGACTGGATCAGGTCGCTGACGTGCACCACTCCCAGGCACTGGCCGTAGGGATTGGTCACGATGAGGTCGTCGTAGACCCGTTCGCGGTCCTGACCCGCCACACGCAACGCCGCGATCGCCGACATCCACGCCGGTACCGTCCGCGGTGACTCCGCCAGGCGTAGGGCCGGACGTTTGGCGTGCAGCGCGTGCCCGTAGCGTCCGGTCACCGACAACAGGAATCGGGTCCGGTCGATCACCCCGGTGGGTCGCTCCCGGTGGTCGATCAGGACCACGCTGTTGAGGGCGGCGTCGGCGGTGAACGCCTCCAGCACGTGCTCGCCGGTCGACTCGGAGTCGAAGTCCAGCGGGGGCACCATGAACTCGGTGACCCGGGGCCCGGTGTCGGTGTCGCCCAGGGTGGTGGCCGCGGGTTCGGGTACGGGTGTCACCTTCTCGCCCGGACGCCAACCGGGGTCGGTGAAGAACGTTCCACTGCCCAGACGCACCCCGCACTCGCGCAGCCGCACGATCTCCTCGGCCCGGGTCACCCCCGCGCCGAGGGCGTACACGCCGCTGCTGCGACCGATCCGGGACAGCCCCTCGACGATGCCGCTGTGGCGCTGGTCGGAGTCGATCCCCGCCACCAGCTTCGGGTCCAACCGGATGAGGAAGGGGAGGGCCTCCAACACCATGTCCGGTCGGGCCATCCCGGTACCGAATCCGCACCGGAACCCCACCGAACGCAACCCCGAGACCCCGGCCATCACGATGTCCCTGGGCAGGTCCACCAGGTCGGGGGTGAGCATGAGGGTGACGTCGCGCGGACGTCGACCCGCCCGCCGCAACGCGCTCTCGGCCATCGCGGGAAGGCCTCCACCATCGGCCAACGCCACCGACGGCAGCGGAAGCACCAACGGCAGCAGGCTATCGGCTCCGCCCACCGAGCGAACCAGCGCCGACAGCCACTCGGCGACGAGCGTGGCCTCGCGGCCGGATCCGTCCGGGCGACCCAGACCCTCCGGTACCGGGGCGACGACCTCCACGGCCACCACCGCGCCGGAGTCCAGGTCCACTATGGGGCGAAAAGTCGGTCCCCGGCGCTTCTTCGACCCGTGTGCGGGGGCGCCGGGGGCCGGGAGTGTGTTTTGGGAGTGCAGGGTGGACACACCACCATGGTGGCCCGCGGAGAGGGCCGATCTGAAGCCCTTTACGCGCCTGTTCAGCCGTTCTTGAGCCGGGCGGTGCCGGTTGTTCACAGTGTTCGCGCATACGACTGTGGGCGCCACCGAGAGTGACGCCCACAATATGGATGGAACGGTCGGCCGCCCGCGCGGATCAGGCGCGGCGGAAGGCCACCGCGATGTTGTGCCCGCCGAACCCGAAGGACTCGTTGATGGCGGCCACGTCACCGGTCGGCATGTCCCGCGGCTTGTCGCGGACGATGTCCACGGCCACATCGGGGTCCAGCTCGGTGATGTTGATGGTCGGGGGGATCCGACCCTCGTGCAGCGCCAGGATCGTGGCGATCGACTCCACCGCGCCGGCGCCGCCCAGCAGGTGACCGGTCATGGACTTGGTGGAGGTCACCGCGACCTGGTCGGCGGCGGAGTCGCCCAGGGCCGCGCGGATCGCGCGGGTCTCACCGACATCACCGGCAGGGGTGGACGTGGCGTGCGCGTTGACGTGCACGATGTCGCTCGGCTTCAGGTCGGCGTCGGTCAGCGCCTGGGTGATGGCGCGGGCCTGCCCGGCGCCCTCGGGGTCGGGCATGACGATGTCGTGGGCGTCGTCGGTGTAGCCCACACCGGAGGCGTGCGCGTACACCTTCGCGCCGCGCTTGGCGGCGTGCTCGGCGGACTCCAGCACGAGGATGCCGGCGCCCTCGCCCATGACGAAGCCGTCTCGCTGGGCGTCCCAGGGGCGGGAGGCGCCCTGCGGGTCGTCGTTGCGGGTGGACAATGCGCGCATGGAGGCGAAGGAGGCGATGTTCAGCGGGTGGATGGCCGCCTCGGTCCCGCCCGCGATGACGATGTCGGCCCGCCCGGCACGGATCATGTCGACCGCGTTGGCGATGGCCTCTGCGCTGGAGGCGCAGGCGCTGACCGGGGCGTGGGCGCCGGCGCGCGCGGTGAACTCCAGGGCGACGGCCGCCGCGGGGCTGTTGGGCATGAGCATGGGCACGGTGAACGGGGAGACCCGCTTCCAGCCCTTCTCCCGGAAGGTGTCGTACTGCTCCAGGATGGTGAGGATGCCACCGATCCCGCTGGAGACGACCACACCCAGACGCAGGGGGTCGACCTCGGGCGCGCCGGCGTGGTCCCAGGCCTCCTGGGCGGCGATGAGCGCGAACTGCTGGGTGCGGTCCAGACGCCGCAGCCGGGGCCGCGGCAGCTTCTCGGAGGGCTCCTGCGCGATCTGCCCGGCGAAGTGCACCGGGAGCTTGTCGTGCCACTCCTCCGGCAGAGCGCTGATGCCGGAGCGGCCATCGAGGAGCGCGGACCATGTGGTCGCTACGTCACCCCCCAGGGGGGTGGTGGCGCCGAGGCCGGTGACGACGACATCGGTCTTAGGCATGATCCGATCGCCCTTCTCGTGGGTCGTTCCCGGCCGGGGCCGAGAGGCGTTGCGGATGAGGTCTGGTGTGCCCCCGGGTGAGGGCGGGGCCGCCGGGACGGGGTGTGTTCCGGCGGCCCGATGAGGCTACTTCTGGATGAAGTTCACGACGTCCTGGACCGTCTTGAGGTCCTTGAGCTGGTCGTCGGGGATCTCGACGCCGAACTTGTCCTGGGCGGCGACGGCGATCTCCACCATGGACAGCGAGTCGATGTCCAGGTCGTCCACGAAGTTCTTCTCGGGCGTGACCTCGGAGGGCTCGGTGCCGACGATCTCCTCGATGATCTTGCCGAGGCCGGCCAGGATCTCCTGCTCGCTGAGAGCCATGTCTTGTTTCTCCTTGTTCGACGTTCGATGTCGGGGAACGGCCCCGCGTACGCAAAGGTGGGTCCGTTCCCTCAGGGGATACGGATCACCTGAGCGGCGTAGACCAGACCCGCTCCGAAACCGAGGGTGAGCACGATGCTCCCCGACGGCAGTTCCCCCCTGCCGACCATGCGCGAGAGCGCGAGTGGGATCGACGCGGAGGAGGTGTTGCCGGCGGTGACGATATCGTGTGCCACGCGTGCCTGGGGAGCTCCCAGTTTGCGTGCGATCGACTCGACGATCCGCAGGTTGGCCTGATGGGGGACGAAGGCGGTCAGTTCGGAGGGCTCCACGCCCGCCCGCTCCAACGCCTCCAGGGCGACCTTGTACAACTCGGTGGTGGTCCACCGGAAGACGGCCTGCCCCTCCTGGTAGAGGTACTTGCCCTCACGCAGGAAGATCTTGTCGGCGCGCTCGCCGGAGGAACCCCACACCACGGGGCCGATGCCGTGCTCCTCAGAGGCCGAGACCACCGCCGCACCGGCACCGTCGGCGAAGATCACGCAGGTGGAACGGTCGTCCCAGTCCACCCAGTCGCTGAGCTTCTCCGAACCGATCACCAGCACGTTGCGGGAGCTGCCGGCCCTGACGCTGTCCGAGGCCAACCCGATCGCGTAGCAAAAGCCCGCGCAGGCGGCGTTGACGTCGAACGCGCCCGGGGCCACGACGCCGAGCCGGGCGGCGACGCTCGCCGCGGTGTTGGGGATCTGGTCCTGCACCGTGCAGGTCGCCACGATCACCAGGTCGATGTCCTCGGGGGACAGGCCGCTGGAGGCCAGGGCCTTTCCACCGGCGGCCACGGCCATGCTCAGGACGGTGTCCTCGGGGCCGGCGACCCGTCGCTCCCGGATCCCCACCCGGCTCTGGATCCACTCGTCGCTGGTCTCGACGCGTTCCGCCAGGTCGGCGTTGGTGACCACGTTGGAGGGCTGGAACTCGCCGAAGGAGCGGATCGCGGCGCCACCGGGCGTGCTCGGGACGTTGAACATGATCAGCCTTCCTGCTTGGAGTCCGCGGAAACGCCCGCGTGCTCCTTGATGAGGGTGCCGGCGCGATCGAGGTCGTCGGGGGTCTTCACCGCGAGGAGCTCGATACCGCGCAGGGCACGCTTGGCCAGCCCGGTGAGGGTACCGGCGGGGGTGAGCTCGATGAGGGCGGTCACGCCGAGGTCGGCGAGGGTCTGCGTGCAGGCGTCCCAGCGGACCGGGGAGGAGATCTGCGACACAAGACGGTCCAGGTACTCCGAGCCGCTCTCGACCACGGCGCCGTCGGCGTTGGAGAGCAGACGCACGGTGGGGTCGGACGGACTCGTCCTGGCGGCGGCCTCACGGACCCGCTCCACGGCCGGGGCCATGTGCTCGGTGTGGAAGGCTCCCGCGACCGACAGCGCACGCGTGCGGGCGCGCTGGGGCGGGTTCTCCGCGAAGGCGGCCAACTGCTCGGTGGTGCCCGCGGCCACGATCTGCCCGGAACCGTTGTCGTTGGCGGGGGTCAGCCCCGCGTCCTCGATCGCGGCCAGGACGTCCTCGCGGACACCGCCCAGGACCGCGGTCATACCGGTCTCGGTGCGGGCGGCGGCGTCGGCCATACCGCGACCGCGTGCGGCCACCAGCGTCAGCGCCTCCTTGGGCGAGAGCACGCCGGCGATCGCGGCGGCGGTGAACTCGCCGACACTGTGACCGGCGACGGCGTCCACGTAGGACGGGTCGGCGGGCAGCGGCGCCTCGGGGACCGACAACCGGCCCAGCATGGCGTTGGCGGTGGCCAGCCCCGCGGCGACCAGGAGGGGCTGGGCCACGGCGGTGTCACGGATCTCGTCCGCGTCCGCGGTGGTGCCGTAGCGCACGAGGTCGAGCCCGGCCACCTCCGACCACGAGGCGAACGTCTCGGCCATGCCGGGAAGTTCGAGCCACGGGGAGAGGAAACCGGGGACCTGGGCGCCTTGGCCGGGAGCAACGATTACAAGCACGACATCAACCTTGCCCTGTAGGAGATCGCCAGTTGGATGGGGAGGGACACGAAGTTCGCTCGAACTCGTTTGTAGGGGATCCACAAAACCGGGTCGGGGAGGTTCGCGAGAACCCGGAACCGGTGGAAGAGGTCACTGTTCTCCGACCGTACGCGCACTCTCCGAGTGCCGCACCGGCCGACTCCCGCCGAAGGGGTGACCGCCGACACGGGGGTGAGGCCGCGAACAGGTCGGTGCGGGATGCGAACCTAAGAGTGTGAACACCGAAGTCGGGCAACCCGAGGACCACCCAGAGGACGGCGCGGACACTCCGGCCGTCGTAGAACCGGACGAGATCCGTACGGAGACCGTGCGCCGCCTGGAGCGCTCCATGGGATCCCTGGGCACCGCCGCCGTGGCCCGCATGGAGGAACGGCTCGCCTGGTTCCGAAGGATGTCCGCCCAGGACCGATCCTGGATCGGGCTGGTCGCCCAGTCCGGGGTGGCCGCCTTCGTGGACTGGTTCCGCAACCCGCGACGAGGTCGCCCCGCCATCACCGTGGAGGTCTTCGGCACGGCCCCGCGCGAGCTCACCCGTTCGGTCTCCCTCCAACAGACCGTCGACATGATCCGGGTGGTCATCGAGGTGGTGGAGGGCGAGGTCGACGACCTGGCGGCCCCCGGCGGCGCACAACAACTACGCGAGGCGATCCTGCGTTACACGCGGGAGGTCGCGTTCAGCTCCGCGAAGGTCTACGCCCGAGCGGCCGAGGCCCGAGGTGCCTGGGACGCGCGCCTGGAGGCGCTCATCGTCGATGCCCTGCTGCACGGGGACCGCGAGGACGGACTGCAGACCTGGGGTTCGGCCCTGGGCTGGTCGCACACCCCGGTGATCGCGATCGTCGGCGACCTGGGTGACCGGGACGGTGGCAAGGCCATGGACGACCTGCGGGCCGCCGCTCGACGGCTGGGCCATGACGTGCTCGCCGGGCTGCAGGGGAGCCGCGTGGTCGTCGTCGTGGGCGTGGGCGATCGCTACCCGCCAGAGGACCTGCCCGCCGCGGGCGCCGAACCCCTGGCCGGGCTCTTCGGCCCCGGCCCGGTGGTGGTCGGTCCCGCCGTCCCCGATCTACGCTCGGCCGGAACGTCGGTGCGCGCCGCCGTCCAGGGGCTGCGCGCGGCGGTGGCCTGGCCCGACGCGCCCCGGCCGGTGCTCTCCGACGACCTGCTGCCCGAACGCGCCCTCGAAGGAGACACCGAAGCGCGCCGCCAGTTGGTGGAGGAGGTGTACCTGCCCTTGCAGGGAGCCGGTTCCCCACTGTTGGACACGCTCTCGGTATACCTGGAGCACGCGTCCTCACTGGAGGCCACCGCGCGCATGCTCTTCGTACACCCGAACACGGTGCGCTACCGCCTCAGCCGCATCGCCGAACTCACCGGACACATTCCGTCGGACGGTCGAGGCTCCTTCGTCCTGCGTGTGGCGGTGGCCCTCGGAAGGTTGTCCGAAACCCGACCCTGACGCCTCCTACGACCGGAATCAGCCAAGGCCGAGACAGCGGTGGAGATCCGGCGTAACCTGATCGTTGCCTGGCAAATCGTTCCTCTTATGGAAGTTTCACCAGCGTCGGGTATGTCTGTTACTGACCGTGTGCGCCCGGGGACCACGCGAAAGAGATAGATTTGATACGGGCAGGTTGTGGGTCGAACCGAGAGGCGATGAAAACCCTCGGGCGAGGTTCCCCGCACCGCTCCGTCACGACGTTCTTGGGGGGTCCAACGCAGTGGTCGAGCGACCGAGGAAGAGGTTTCGGGTACTACGCCCGGTGATCGATTTCGTTCTGCAGCCGACACAAGAAGGCGAGCTTCGCAGACGGGTCCTGTTCTGGGTCCCGGCTCCGCTCCCTCTCCTGGGGCTGGTCTACCTCGTGGTGGGAGGTACCTTCTCCGCCGCCGGGTGGACGATCCTCCTGGCCGCGAGCGTGGGCGTGGCCTCGCTGTTGCTGGCCGCCGTCGTGCAGCCCACACCGTTGCCGGAGGGACTGGCTCCGCCGGTCTCGGCGCGGCGGTCCCTGCACCGGTTCCGTCAGTTCACCCAGCTCAGGCTGGCCCTGGCGCTGACCCCGATGGTCATCGGCGCGTGCGCGGCGATCATCGGCGGTGGCATGTACCCGCTGTTCGCCGCGCTGGCCCTGGCCTGGCCGCAGCTATTGCTGGCCATGCCCACCTTCTTCACCATCACGCGGGCGCGTCGTGCCATGGAGGCCTGGGGCACCACCGCCTACCTGTGGCACGCCCTGTCGCGTCCGGCCAAGGTGACCTGGCCCATCGCCACACCCCTGGCCCGTTCCTTCCGCGCCTGGCGCACCGAACGCGCCCGTCGCCTGGCCCAGCAGAAGATCCAGGACCAGGAGCAGGACAAGGCCTGGAAGAACGCCGTGGCGACCGAGCGGGCCAACCCGACCGAGCCGACCACGCCCGTCGTCGAGGACGACAAGGCCAAGCCCGAGGCCGGCACGCTACAGCGCACGCGCAAGCTGCGGGCGCTTCCGGAGGAGGACGCGGACAACGAGCCCACGGCCCTCATCCCGCACCTGGAGCGGGGCCGGGACGAGTCCGCCGAGGACGAGACCGCCGACGAACGGGCGAAGAAGGACGGGGACGACACCCCGGCCGAATCGACCGAGAACGACGTGACGGCGTCCTCCTCGGGCCCGGGTGCCACGGTGGGCCGGGCCGCCCGGCAGATCCTGGACCAGGGCGGTGCCCTCGGCCTGAGCGTACGCAACCGCCGCCGTGGTCACGCCGGCCGCCGCCCGCCCTCGCACAAGCCCTGATGTCGCCTGTGGTGGTGTCCCGGTCCCGGGGCACCACCACACGTGTGTTCGGCCCCGGTCACAACTCCACCGAACGACGGACCTCGGGCAGAGCGGTGTCACCGCCCCGCGGGCAGTCGTACCAACGCGCCCACGCCTCACGGCCGTCGAAGTCCACCTCGCCGATGGTGTTGCCGAAGTAGGGCTTCTCGGCCAACCGCCACCGCAGCGGACCACGCCGGACCCCGGACAGCCCGCTCATGACCACGCCGGCCAGGTGGAAGGGCGCGCTCGCCGACAGGGCGGCCGCCCGGCGGAAGTTGACCGGCAACTGGTTGCACAGGGCGGAGGAGACCAACTGGGTCACCCGGGAGGTCGTCCTCCCCGAACGGGCGTGCGCCCGCGCCAGGTAGGAGAAGTGCACGTCCCCGCTGAGCAGGAGCACCGTGGCCGGGGCCGGGCCGCGCTCCCCGCGGGCCACCTCCAGCACCGCCTCGGCCAACCGGTGGAAGGAGTACTGGAAGGCGCCCCAGTGCTCCAGGTCCAGGGCCTGACGCAGCTTCTCCGCCGGCCCTCGCATGGCCGACCCCCACGCGCCGCCGCACACGGCCTCGTTCCAGGCCTCCAGATGGTGCACGGCGGGTGGTAGGAGCACGGGCACGGTGGAGGCCACCACGACGTGTTCCGGGCCGCCGGTGAGGTTCTCGTCCAACCAGGCGTGGCCCTGCGGGCCGAGGATCGACCGGGAGCCGTCCGAGGGGTCGCCCTCACCCAGCGCGCGGCCACAACGGGTGTCGGTCACCAACACCCGTACGTCGCCGATGTCGTGCCGGTGGCTCCACCGATAGGAGGAGGGTTCGGCGTGCGCGCGCCAGGCGAAGGAGTCGATCGCGTCGGCGGCGTCCTCCTCGCGCTCGGCGTGGTCCCTCAACTCGGCCAACAGGGGGTCCTTGGCCCTGGCCTCCGGGGAGAGATTACCCACGTGCTGATACACCCAGTAGGCGCCCAGCCCGCTCGTCACCCGAGTCCGCCACCACGGTCGCTCGTCCATGGATCGACGCCAGGCCGCGGAGGTGTTCCAGTCGTCGCGGATGTCGTGGTCGTCGAAGACCATCAGGGTGGGCACGGTCGACAACAGCCACCGCACCTGTGGATCCGACCAGGCCAGCCGATACAGCTCGGCGTACTCGTCGTAGCGCACCACCTCGTCGTCGGGGGCGTCGTCGGTGTCGTCTTCGCGCGCCCGTCGCAGGTAGGCGCGCATCGGCTCCTGGAGCTCGTCCGCGTACACCTGGTCCCCGATGAGCAACAGCACCAGGTTGCCCTCCACCGGCTCGGTGGCCAGACGCCGGGCGGTGGCGCGCAACAGGTCCGGGCCGTAGCGCACCAGCCCCTCGGGGGTATCGCCGGTGGGGGTGCGGCACGATCCATAGAGCAACCGGGTCCGCGCCGATCCGTCCAGGGTGCGTACGACGCTGGGCGGCATCGGGCTTTCGGGTTCGGGCCAGACCCGATCCTCATCGAGGAAGACCTCGTAGGACAGGGCGGCGCCCGAGGGCAGACCCTCGATTTCGCACACGGCGTAGTGGTGACCGTGGACCGTGAAGGTCCGTGCGGTGGAGACCAGACCGTTCTCCAACCGGACCCGCACGTCACAGGGGCCGTCGGTCTCCACCCACACCGTCGCCGTGGAGGTTCCCGCGTGCCGCAGCTGCGGTCCCAGACGTAACGAGACAGTCACCCTTGTCCCTTCTTTCGTTCATGTCCGTGCACGTTGACGACGAGTATGGCCCCTACGGGAGGGTCGCGTCATCCACAGGTTCACGGCGGATGGTTGCACCCGAGCCCGGGCTGCGCGAAGGTGGGCGCTATGCGGACACAGATCCTTGAGCTGCACACCGGTGGCTCGGAGAGCATCACCGACATCACAGGGCGGTGTGGAGACTTCGTCGCCGAGACCGGGGGCGACGGATTGCTCAACGTCTTCGTCCCGCACGCGACGGCGGGCGTGGCGATCATCGAACTGGGCGCGGGGTCCGACGACGACCTGCTCGCGTCCTTGGCCGACCTGCTTCCGGCGGACGACCGTTGGCGCCACAAGCACGGCACCGAGGGACACGGGCGATCGCACGTCATGCCTGCTTACGTCGCTCCTCAGACCACCGTCCCGGTGGTCGGGGGCAGACTCGAACTGGGTACTTGGCAGTCCATCGCCGTCGTCGACCTGAACGTGGACAACCCCGACCGCAAGGTCCGGCTGTCCTACCTCAACGCCGATTAGACGGCGCGGAGGGGCCCGAAGTGTGGCGTGATCGCCGGCGCGTTGACGCCAGAAGGCACTACCGTGTGAACTAGACCATCAGCGATGGTTACGGACCCACGCGACGGGCGGCGAAAAGCCCGACATCGTTATGACGACTGCTTCGGCAGGCGAGATTGATAAAAACCATCTGTGGAGGAGAACTTTCGTGAGCGCGACCGCGGGCCAGGCACAGAGCGAACGCGGCTTGGCTGACCGACTCGGATTCAAGCCGGGTCAGGTGGTGCAGGAATTCGGCTTCGACGACGATGTCGACGAGGGACTGCGCGCTTCCATCGCCGAACTCACCGGCGAGGCGCTGGTCGACGAGGACTACGACGGCGATGTCGACGCCGCACTTCTGTGGTGGCGGTCCGACGAGGAAGACGACCTCACCGACGCCCTGATGGACACGGTGACCACCATCGCCGACGGCGGGACCATCCTGGTCCTGACCCCGAAGGCGGGACGTGAACTGCACGTGTCCCCCAACGACGTCGCCGAGGCGGCCAACACCTCGGGGCTGTCCCAGACCAGTGCGGTCAGCATCGGTGAGGAGTGGTCGGGCACCCGCCTGGTCGTCCCCAAGCGGTAACGGGCCAAGACGTGGCAGGGCGCCCGCCGAGTGGCGGGCGCCGGCACCGACCTGCGCGCCGACCCGAACGAATGTGAACATGAGACACATCACCGAGGGCGACACCGCCCCCGCGTTCACCCTTCAAGACCAGTACGGCCAGGACACCACCCTGCCGTGGGGCGGACCCGCGCTGCTGGTCTTCTACCCGTTGGCCTTCTCCGGCGTCTGCTCGGGCGAACTCGCCGACCTGAAGGAGCACCACGCCGAGTTCGAGGAGCTCGGCGTCACCGTGCTGGCGGTCTCGGTGGACTCCACCTTCGCCCTGCGCACCTGGTCGGACCGGGAGGACTTCCCGTTCGCGCTGCTGTCGGACTTTTGGCCGCACGGTGCCACCGCCGAGGCCTACGGGGTGTTCGACCCCGAACGAGGAGTCGCCCGCCGAGGTACCTTCCTCATCGACTCCGAGGGTGCCGTCGTCTGGTCGGTTCTCACCCCGACCTGGCAGGCCAGGGACGTGACCGAGTACCTTGCGCGGGCTCGGTCCCTGAACGGATAAACCGGGCGCATCCGGCTCCGTGAAGCGGTATGATCACTCGCGAAGCAGCGGGCGCGTAGCTCAGTTGGTTAGAGCAATTGCCTTACAAGCAATAGGCCAGGGGTTCGAGTCCCTTCGCGCCCACTCCACTCCGGAACGACCTTGCTCGGCGGCCTTCGGCCGCCTCGCCGGGTCGTTTCGTCATTCCTGCCGGGGGAGATCCCCGAGCCCCCAGGAGACCTCCTCCGTCGCGGCGCGTCGTCGATGAGAGAGCCCAAGCGGTTGCAGGCTTCAGAGTGATCGATTCCGGAATCTGGTCGGATGCCCATGAAGTCGCAGTACACGGGCGTGATGGGAGGCCTGGGGATTCAGACTTCTTACAAACGGTTGCATTAACCCCCCTTGACACGGAAAGCGCTTTCTTTACTCTCGGGTGTAGAGCAGGTCAATGCTCATGCTCTACTACGAAGGGTGAGCAGTGAGACGATCAATCAAGAGTCGACTCGTGACGACGCTGGCCGTCGCGGCCGCCGCGGTCACGGTGGCGGCCGGTCTGGCCCTGCCGATGACCTCGGCGTCGGCACAGGTCGGTGAAGCCACGGGTTACGCGACCCAGAACGGTGGAACCACCGGCGGAGCGGGCGGACAGACGGTACGTGCCACCACGGGAACCCAGATCCACGAGGCCTTGTGCAATCGGTCCGGTACCGACACCCCGATCATCATCGAGGTGGAGGGAACCATCGACCACGGCAACACCTCCAAGGTGTCGGGCGACAGCTGCGACACCGCCGACGACGTGATCGAGCTCAAGAGGATCAGCAACGTCACGATCATCGGTACCGGCGGCGGAGCCGTTTTCGACCAGCTGGGCATCCACATCCGGGAGTCCAGCAACATCATCATCCAGAACGTGACCGTCCGGAACGTCAAGAAGTCCGGTTCTCCCACGTCCAACGGCGGCGACGCCATCGGTATGGAGAGTGGCGTACGCAACGTCTGGGTGGACCACGTCACCCTGGAGGCGTCGGGCGGGGAGTCGGAGGGTTACGACGGCCTCTTCGACCTGAAGAACAACACTCAGTACGTCACCCTCTCCTACAGCATCCTGCGTAATTCCGGCCGTGGCGGATTGGTCGGGTCCAGCGAGAGCGACCGCTCGAACGGCTACGTCACGTACCACCACAACCGGTACGAGAACATCGACTCGCGCGCCCCACTCCTGCGCGGCGGTACGGGGCACATGTACAACAACTACTACGTGGACCTGCACAAGTCCGGCATCAACTCCCGGGCCGGGGCCAGCGCGAAGGTGGAGAACAACCACTTCGAGGACTCCAAGGACGTCCTGGGCACCTTCTACACCGATGAGATGGGCTCCTGGGAGGTCGGCGGCAACATCTTCGACAACGTGACCTGGTCCAGCCAGGGCGACGAGAACCACCCCGCCGGGCCCGACCCGCAGTCCAACACCTCGGTGAGCATCCCCTACCCCTACGAACTCGACGACGCAGCCTGTGTGCTGGACGTGCTGAACCAGACCGCGGGCGCCGGCAAGGGCAACCGGACCTCGGACGGCAACTGCGAAGCGGAGGAACCGACCGACCCGGAGCCGACCGACCCCGAGCCGACAGACCCGGAGCCGACCGATCCCCCTGACGGGACCAACCTCAGCATCGGGGCCGGCGCAGACGGTTCCGGTAAGGCCGGTGGGACCAGCTACGGGAACGTCCTCGACGGCGACATGAACACCTACTGGTCACCGAGCGGCTCGACCGGTCGTATCTCGGTCAAGTGGGGCTCCGAAACCACGGTGTCCACGATCAACATCCGTGAGCAGGCCGGAGCCCAAGGCAACATCGGCTCGTGGAGGGTCACCGACCACGACACCGGTGCCGTCCTGGCCACCGGCAGTGGAGCGGGTGCCATCACCTTCGAACCGACGACGCTTCGAAAGATCGACTTCGAGATCACCGGCTCGAACGGCACGCCGCGCGTCGCCGAGTTCGAGACCTACACCGGCTAGTCACCGGATGGCGTAGGCGGCGGCGAGCCGGGCCGGGATATGGACGATTCACCCGGAATCCACTCTCCCCGGGACGGCCCCGTTGGAGGACCCGGTCCTCTTCGCGGGGTCGTCCCGTCGTTTCCCCTGGAAGTGGTCTTCCGTGCCTCGGTCAGGAATCGAGAAGCCCCGCTCGGCTCGGGTATCTACCGTGGGTACCACCACACGGTGAGTAGAGGCATGGGAGCAGTGATGAGCAGCGGCGAGAACAAGGACGCCTCCGCGGAGCAGGGGCTTTCCGAATGGGAGCGCGCCGCCCTGAAGGAACGGGTCGCGGAGAAGAAGACCGCCGCCCGCCGGGGCCGAGGCGCGGACAAGGCCGCAGCCGACGCGCGGGACGTGCGGGACAAGATCGCCTCGATGCCGGAAGGGGACCGGGAACTGGCCGAGCGGGTGCACACCCTCGTCACGACAGCAGCCCCGGACCTGGCCCCCAAACTCTGGTACGGCCAACCCGCCTACGCCAGGAAGGGGAAGGTCGTGTGCTACTTCCGCAGCGGCCGGATGGACAAGGAGCGCTACTCCACGTTCGGGTTCTCCGAACAGGCCGCCCTGGACGACGACAGCGGTCTGTGGCCGACGGCCTTCGCGTTGACCGAACTGAGTGAGGCGGCGGAGAAGCGGATCAGCGAGTTGGTCGAGCAGGCCGTGCGCTGAGAACGAAGGACCGGGGGACGCGGGCCACCCCGTCCGCGCCCCCTCGGCTCACTCCGCTTCGGGGGCCTCACCCAGGAAGAACGCGGTGGTGCGGTCCCGGGCGGCCTCGGCCTGTTCGCGAGGGGTGCCCGAGGCGATCCCCGCCTCGGCCCAGGCGGCGCTGCTGTCGGTGATGAACCTGCGGCCCTGCTTGGTGGTCTCCCAGCCGTCGGCCTCCACCGGGGAGTCGATGTCGGTGCCCAGGTGCGCGGCCAGACCGATGAACGCCAGGTCCCAGCCCACACCGGTCGCGCCCGGTCCGAACCGTTCCCAGAACGCCTCCACCTTCTCGGCGTCGGCGGTGTGTTCCAGGGTCAGACGCGCGCCCTCGCTGTCGGGATCGACCCGCACCGAGATCCAGCTGACGTCACCCCCGAACTCCCACGTGGCGTCGAAGGACCGGGGCGGCTCGCAGGCCTCGATGACGCCGCTCGCGTTGCCCTCGATCCGGTAGGCGCCGCCCAGACGCAGGTCGCCCGCGACCGGGGCGAACCAGCGGGGGAGGCGTTCGGTCGAGGTGCAGGCGTCCCACAGGTCCTCGACGGTCGTGTCGTAGCGCTGGGAGATCACCGACACCAGCGTTCGTCGGCCCTCCCAGTCACGGGTCTCCAACCCGCGCGTGACCGCCTCGATCTGAGCGTCCACGTCCAGGTCCTCGTACTCACCCATCGTCTTCCCCCTCCATACGGTGCTGTCGCTTGCCCCGGGCGATCTCGGTCTCCAGAGCGGCCAGCCGCGGCGCCCAGAAACGTCGGAACGGGTCCAACCAGGCGTCCACCGGGCGCAGGGCCTCGGTGTCGACCGCGTACAACCGCCGGGTGCCCTCGGCTCGCACGGTCGCCAGCCCGCTCTCCCGCAACACCCGCAGGTGCTGGGAGACGGCGGGCTGGCTGATCCCGAACTCCTCACGGACCACCTTGGTCAGCTCGCCCGAGCTGAGTTCCCCGTCGGCGAGCAGTTCCAGCAGGCGGCGCCTGACCGGATCCCCGAGTACGTCGAAGGCGTGCATAAGCGCATAATATCAACATGTGCTTATATAAGCGAGGGCTTAGATTGAGCGGAGGAAGTCCAACAGGGCCGCGTCGACTTCCTCGGGCCGCTCCTGCTGGGTCCAGTGGCCACAACCCGGCAGGGTGATGTCGTCGCGCAGCTTCGGCACGATGTGCGGCAGTGCCTCCCGCAGTTCCGGCACCCCCTTCAGGGCGGTGACCATGTCCCTGTCACCCACCATGTACAGCGCAGGCACCTCGATCCGCAGCCCCTGGAACGCCGCCATCAGCCCCTGGTTGCGGTCGATGTTGCGATACCAGTTCAGCGGCCCGGTGAAGGCGTCGGGCGCCGAGTAGTCCTCGGTGAAGACCGCCAGGTCCTCGGCGGTCAACCAGGCGGGCAGCTCGGAAGGTTCGGGCAGGGACTCCACCACGGTCGCCCCCTCGGGGACGATCCACGGCACGGGCTCGGGGGAGGGGCCGTCACCGGAGGCGGTGACCAGTATCCGGCGCAGCGTGGCGGCCGGGTCCGCGGCCAGTTCGGCGTCGGCACGGCCGGGCTCCTGGAAGTAGGCCTGGTAGTAACGGTCCCCGTAGATCGCACGGGAGGACTCGATCGATGGCATGCCCGCCGGCGGGAGCGGAGGGACGCTCAACCCGACCACGCCGCGCACCAGGTCGGGGCGGAGCAGGGCGGTGGTCCACGCGACCGGCGCGCCCCAGTCGTGTCCCACGACCACGGCGTCCTCGGCGCCCAACGCGGTGATCAGCGCGGTGACGTCCCCGACCAGGTGTGGCAGGGAGTATTCGTCCACGCTCGCGGCCCGGTCGCTGCGCGCGTAGCCGCGCTGGTCGGGGGCGGCCACCCGGTAACCGGCCTCCGCCAGCGGGGCGAACTGGTGTCGCCAGGAGTACCAGCTCTCCGGGAATCCGTGCAGCAGCAGGACCAGCGGTCCCTCACCCTGCTCGGCCACGTGCAACCGCAGCCCGTTCACCTCGACGTGGTGGTGCTTGAGGTCCATGTCGGTTCCTTTCGTGTTTTCGGGCTCGATCGGTCATGCCTCGGATCGCAGATCGGCCAGGTAGCGGTGGTGCGCTCTTCGACGGTTCCGGTAGACCAGGGCCAGGAACGCGTACACCATGCCCAAGCTCATGACGGCCCCGCCCAGTGTTCCCAGCCAGGTCGAGAAAAGGGCGAACCCGGCCACGGCCATCAGGGAAAGTGGTGCCAAGACCATGCTCACCAGGGCACGGGCAGGGGAACATCGTTCGGCGACGGCCGCGGAGGACACCCCGACCAAGGCGGGCCCCCAGAACACGGCTTGCAAGATGAGAAAGGTGAGACCCCATGCGCGTAGTGGCCACCGGCGACGTGCGTCCGCGGTCAACCAGGGCAGTAGCACCAGGGTGGCCGATAGCGACACCGCGGTCGTGGTCAGGATCGCCGCCTCCGCCTCCGAGGGCGCGAATGTCGTGAGGACGAGAGGGAGGAGGAAGTGGCGTACGCGGAATGTGTAAGGGGTGGGAACACCGACGACCTTGGCGCGGCCGTCCGGCTTCCACAAGGTCGTGTAGTCCATGGGACGTCGGTCCACGACCATGGGGCGCAGGTTCCCACGTGCCTTCGTGGCCTCGCACCAGTCAGGGTCCGGGTCCCCGGCCGGGGTCAGACCACGTTCGAGAACGGTACGCCAACGGCCGACGTTCTCGCCGCGCTCGATTCGACGGCGGGCCAGGCCCTCCATGACGGTGCCATGGCCGGCGAGGGCCGCTCTTCCGGCCGCCCGTTCGGCCTCCCGGTCATCGCCCCGTTCCTCCGCGAGGCGGACGTGGGAGTCCAAGAGGGCGACCTGAGCGGAGACGTCGGGCGCCGCGCCACCCTCGGACAGAGCCCGGGCATGGGCGAGGTGCTCCGAGTCGGTGATATCGCCACCGGGCAGAGCCTGGAACAGAGCGGCGTTGTCCCAGTCCCCTTCGAGCTCCAGATCTCTGGTCACATGGGACAAGTCGAGATGGCACCGATGCTCCCGCAACCAGCCGACCGCGACCAGGGCCAGGTCGGGGCGAGCCGCCTCCAACAGCGGGTCCACCGGGGACTTGTTCTGGGACATGAATCGGACGCGGACGCCATCGGAATACTCCGAGGCCGGAGCCAAACACTCGATGATGTCGTCGGCCAGGTGCAGCGCGCCCGCTCTCACCAAGTGGACCAGAGCACGCTGGGCGTGGTGCTCCGAGTCCAAGTGGTAAGAACGCCACTGAGCGTGCCGGAGGGATTCCTTCTCGTTCGACACGGGTCGAGAGCGTTCGTGGGCGGCCTTCGCGTCGGCGACCTCCTCGCCGAGAAATTCCAGCAGCGCGCGCACCCTGGCGTGTTCTCCCGACGCCAGATGGCCCCGTACCAGGAGGGGGACCGCCCCCGAGCCACCGACACGCAGCGACGCCTCCTCCAGTTCATCGGCCGAGGCCGCGTCTCCTTTGATCCGGTACATCTGGGAGGCCGAGACGAGAAGGACCCCCATCAGCAGGCGGCCCTCGTACCGGCGGGACACCTGCGATCCAATGCTCAGGGCAGGATGGGTCGGCCGATCGGCGGCCCACCTTTCCCTGCGGGTGAACCCGGGAACGGTGTCGACCCCCTCGGCCAGGTGACGCGCCAGGGTGAGCGGTGTGCCGTGTCTGAGATGACGGACCAACGCCCGCGACTCCCGTCGATGGGCCTTGGCTTCTCGCCCCTCCCGCACTGTTGTGGGCAGGACGACTCCGCTCAGGTAGTGCAGGAGATCGCCGTCGACGAGTTCTCCCCCTCGGGGGCGCAGCGTTCGGGCTCGCTCGTCGTCCCCCGCGGCCTCTGCCGACCAGGCCAGTAGAGTCAGCAGTGGTCCGTTCCGCCACGGGGCCCACGGGTAACGCATGCGTTCCGCCGCCTCGGAAGCCACAGGTTCGGTCGATAGGCCATGGACGACCTCCTCCAAGGCCGCCCCGTGGAGGGAGCCGGAGGCCAGTACTTCGATGGCCTCCGCGGGCCGTCCCTGTTCCGTGAGCAGCTCCGAGAGGGCGGAAAAGGAGTCGGGATCGTCGGTGTGACCCGCGGATCTGCGAGCCAGATGTGCGGCGGCGCTCGTGTCCCCTCGACGCCTCAGGTGCCGGATGAGAACCGCCTGCACCTGTCCCATGCCGAATCGGCCCAGGTGGTCGTATATCTCAGGGAAGGCCAGACGTTCGGCGGCCGCCAGATCCCCGGTGCGCAGGTGCAGTCGTAGCGCGAGTTTCTTGGCCCCGAGGTCGGTGAAGCCTTCCAGGAGGCGCGAGACCACCTCCGTACGGCCGGAGAGCGCCAGCGCGTTCATGTTCACCGCCAGATCCCGCCAGGTGGCCCCGGCGCGGACGGCGAGTTCGAGGAAACGGGCACAGGTGTCCCAGGCCTCGACGCTCTTCGCGATCTGGGCCACGGTGTTCAGACATTGTGGATCCCCGCACTCGGCGAGGGCCTCCAGGAGTTCGGGGTGGACCGGCCACCCCTGAAAGGTTTTAGGGGACGCCGGACCATGGAAGGGCGCCGTTCGTTCCAGAATCGGCTCGTGCACCCCGGCGGACACACAGCGTCGGGCGATCTCGACCCGGATCAGGGGGTGCAACGGATGGGAGTCCTCTACCAGCAGGTCGTCCAGAGGATCCGAGTGGCCGCTCTTCGCGTTTTCGATCGCCTGGTCGATCCGTTGATCCCACTCGGCTTCCCACGCGGACTGTTCCGCTTCGGCGGCTTGGGCCTCCTCCGGACCGATGCGCTCCAGGCACAGTCGGATCCCCGTCCGGTCACGGAGCGGCCGGAGCAATTCGACCATGGCCCGAAGTCCATCGGGGCCCGTGTTCTCTTCGAGGATCCGTGCCAGAGCGCGTTTTCTCTCCTCCGAGGCCGTGTGAAGGCGAAGGGCGATCTCTTCGACGACCCGGTCGGTGCTTTCGGTCCGTCGCAGCAGGGCGAAGGCGGCCCGAGTGAGTTCGGGTCGGTCGGCGGTATCGAGCAGTTCCAATAGAGCGTTGGGGCGTCCGGAGAGGGCGGCGTCGGTGGCCAGGCGCTCCGCGGTCGCGTGGTCACCGGCGCGTGTGCGCAGCCGCGCGCGGCGCTCGAACTGCTCGCCTCGCCCTGGGTAGATGAACGGGGGAGTGTCTCGGAGAACGATCGCGTCCACATGCCGCAGGAGCAACCGGTCCTCGGCCGCCCGGGCGAGCTCGGGGAGCGTGTATACCTCGTTTCCCGCGGGGCCGCTCAACGCCTCCCAAAAGGAGTCCGGTGGGCACAGGTGGCGGCGCTGATCGCGTCCGTACTCCTCCAGGTAGTCGGGGAGCAGATACCGTGCCCTCCGCTTCTTCTCGGCCGGATCGGGGATCAGCGGCCCGGGGGTTCCCGGCCCCCGCCGCGTCAGACTCTCGACCACGGTGGTGAACCACTTATCGGGCAACCGCGCGCGTTCGGTGGGGGAGAGGTACCCGGGGGCCGCGCCCTTGAGGAAGGCTGCGGGAAAGGAGAATCCGTACTCGACCAGCCTGGAGGCGTCCATGACGACCTCCAGGACCGCGCGCTCGACCGGGGTGCCGTGCCGGTAGCGGCGGAGCAGGTCCAAGGCGCCGGACAGCGCCTGGGTGACCTGACCCTGGTCGCCCTCCCTCAGGGCCCAGAGCAGGCGTCGATCGGTGCGGGACAGGTCCGCGTTGGCGCGCAGTTCGGCCGAGGTGAAGGAGCCCGGGACGATGATGTCGCGTGCCCGATCCAGCAGATGGCGACCCTCCCTGCCGGTGGAGGCCTCATCGAGCAGCTCCCGCCAGTACTCCGGCCACAGCGAACCCAGGACCAGGACGGGTCCGCGCGACGCGTCGGCGAGCAACCCCTGGAGCGCCTCCAGTGCCTCCGGTTCACGTAGGTACAACTGGGCCTCGTTGAGCCACACCACCGTGTGGGGCGCGACCCGATCCGCCCGCAGGGCCTCCTTCAGGGCCTCGGGACGAGTGGGCGACAGCGGATGCCACAGCCGCCAGTGCGAGGGCAGCTCCGCGTGGACCGCCTCCCAGCAGGCACGGGTCTTGCCCACCGACGAACCACCCACCAGCAGCACCAGACCGCTCGCGTTGCGCGCGTCGCGCACGGCCGCGCGCAACGGATCGTCGACGTCGGAGCGGTACAGGTAGGGCGGCAGTGGTGGAAGCTCGTCGCCGCCGGTGGGGTCGGCGACCTCGTGCACCTCGAAGGTGTGGGCGTCCGCGGGCGAGAGATCGCCCACGGGCACGCCGAGCGGTGCGGGCCTCGAAGGAGCGGGGTGGTGGTAGTGGTGCTCCACCTTGCCGATGAGATCGCGTCCGACCTCCGCGTTTCGAAGGTCGACGTGGTCGCCGCCGTACTCACGGGTCACCCGTGTCCCACCGCCCTCGCGTCGACGACCCCGGGGCTGGAACCCCTACCGTTCGGCCACTCTAGGCGTTGGGACGATGCCGAGGGAGGGCGGATCGGGTCAGCCTTGGCGGTTGAACGCCCACACCGACAGTGGGGCGAACACCGCGATCAGCCCCGCCGACCAGGCCAGCGTCCAGGTGACGGTGTCCCCGACCGGCGTACCCGTCAGCAGGGCGCGGGCGGCGTCCATGACGTGGGTGACCGGGTTGATCCCCGCCCAGCTCCGCAGCCAGTCGGGCAGGGTCTCCACCGGCGCCGCCATGCTGGTGCC